>CALDJN010000462.1 GCA_937901695.1 uncultured Anaerocolumna sp. | reverse complement strand
AAAAAAACATAGATTTAAAGCTTTTGGTTCAAATAACGGTTTATAAGTTTATCCTGCTAAATAAAGTGTTTTACTGGTATTTATATAAAAAATATATTATAATCGTATCAAGGCTAAGGCTTATACATAGGGAATTGACTTGAATTTATAGGAATGCTATAATTTTCCCTAGGTTTATAAATTTTTGGAAAGAATGGTGGATATTATGAAAAAGGTTATTACTTACGGAACCTATGATTTATTACATGTAGGACACATAAATCTTTTAAGAAGAGCGAAAGAATTAGGAGATTATTTAATTGTCGTATTATCAACAGATGAGTTTAATGCAATTAAGCACAAGACTGCATATCACAGTTATGAAGATAGAAAGATTATCTTAGAAGCTATTAAATATGTAGATGAAGTAATTCCTGAATACAACTGGGAACAAAAAATAAGTGACGTAGTAGATAATCATGTAGATGTTTTTGTTATGGGTGATGACTGGAAAGGTGAATTTGACTTCTTAAAAGATTACTGTGAAGTGGTTTATCTGCCTAGAACAGAAGGAATATCTACAACAAAGATTAAGAATGATTTGAAATTAAGTAAGAAGGAAAAATAGCCTGATAATCCTTTTGATTGTAGAACCAAAAGAGGATAAGTATGGAGAAATTCCATCTATAAAAAGGATACTGCATTATAAATGTAGAAATAGGAATATGACAAATGTAGAAAATAAGAATATGATAAATGCAGAAAATAGAAATATGGCAAATGCAGAAAATAGGAATGTGAATAAATTGGCTGACACATTAAAAAAGAGTGTAAAAAAGGTAATAAAAAATATAATTATTTCATTATATCATTTGGAATTAGAAGTACTACCCCTTCAAAAGGATATTATAGTCTTTGAAAGCAACATGGGTCGAAATTATACTGGTAATCCTAAGTGTATATATGAAGAAATGGTTCGTCAGGGTTTGGATAAGAAATACCGCTGTTATTATTTATTCGATGATGTAACCATAGAGATTCCAGGTAATGCAAGGAAAATAAGACGTTCCAGACTTCATTATTATTATATTATGGCTATAGCAGGAATATTGGTATGCGATTCCAGACAGCCTGAATATATAAAGAAGAAAAAAGGTGCCCATTTTATACAAACCTGGCATGGCACACCTTTAAAAAAGCTGGCTTTGGATATGGAATCTGTATCAATAGATGGGGATACGGACCTTGGAAAATATAAAAAGGCGTTTTATCAAGACTCCAGAGCTTGGGATTATCTCATTTCTCAAAATCGTTATTCTACTGATATATTCAGAAGGGCATTTGCCTTTAATAAAGAGGTTTTAGAAATTGGTTATCCAAGAAATGATATTCTGTTTCAAGGTAATAGACCGGAATATATTGAAAACTTAAAGAAAGAAATGGGTTTACCTTTGGATAAAAAGGTGCTTTTGTATGCGCCAACCTGGAGGGACAACCAGTTTTACGATAAAGGGGCTTATAAATTCGCCAGTACTCTTGATTTTGATTTATTGCAGGAAAAGCTAGGTAAAGATTATGTATGTATTGTAAAATATCATTACTTAGTTAAAGATCAATTAGACTGGTCAAAATATAGAGGTTTTGTATATCAATTTGATATGTGCGAGGATATTGCCCAGTTGTATTTAGTAGCAGATATGATGATAACTGACTATTCCTCAGTAATGTTTGATTATAGTTTATTAAAGAGGCCTATGCTATTCTTTGCTTATGATTTAGAGAATTATAAGGATAACCTGCGAGGCTTTTACTTTGACTTTATAGAAGAGGCACCGGGACCTATCACACGTACTACAAAAGAGCTGATAGAATCAATACAACAATATAATCCAGAAGATTTTGAAGAAAAATATAAGGCATTTCATCAAAAGTACAATCATGCAGATGACGGAAATGCTTCCAAAAATATGGTGCAATTAATTGGGAAACTTATATTAAGTGGAGGGAAATGATGATTAATAAATGGAAAAGCATAGCTAAAATAAAAGCAAAGGGCATATATCATAATCTTCAATCCATTATTGAAAAACGCCAGGTAAAGGAAAGGTTAGATCCCTATGATACATCGGTAATTGTCAACAGAAAACCTGCCCAAGTACAAAAGATTACTTTTGTCGTTGAAAGAATGGCAAAATACAATGGCGGACAGACCTCAATTTTACGTTTAGGCACAGAATTATCAAAATTAGGCTATGATGTAGGGTATGCTGTTTATAAACCACAGACTAAGTCTGACATGGAAGAATGCGCTTCCACTAACTTAAGCAAGTACCAGGGTATCATGTATACCAACAAATATTTAAGCAAATTAAATTCCGATATTGTAATCGCCAGTTCTTGGGATACCGTACCTGTTGTAAAGAAAATGAAGGGATATAAGATGTATTTCCTTCAGGATTATGAACCATATTTTTATTCCTTTGGAGAGTTATTCCTAATGGCTAAAAAGACCTATGAGCAAGGTCTTCATATGGTCAGCCTTGGAAAATGGAACAAAGAAATGGTAGAGAAAAACTGTAATGTAGTTTCTCCTGTTGACTGTGTAGAATTCCCATATGAAAGTAAAGAATATCCACACTGTAAACGTGATTACAGTACTTATGGGAAGAAAAAGGATTTTATCCTAGCTGTGTACTTAAAATATGATGGTAAAAGACTACCTTCCGTTACACAGTATTTATTAAAACATGTGAAAGGGGAATTTGCAAAAGAGGGAATTAATCTTCATATTAAATACTTTGGTGAAGATAAGAGTTTTCACTGTGAGGGTGGTACTAATCTTGGAATGTTATCTAAGAAACAATTATTGTCTCTTTATCGAAAAGCGGACTTTGGTATGGTGGCTTCTATGAGCAATATTTCCTTAGTACCTTATGAAATGTTGGCAACAGGACTTCCTCTCATTGAATTTGAAGATGGAACATTTTCATACTTCTTCCCTGAAAATAGCGCCATATTAACATCGCTGTCCTATGAGGATTTATACCATAAGATTAAGAAAGTCATTGAGAAGCCTCAGTTGTTACAAGATATGCACGATACTTCACAAGCTTATCTGGAAACTTTAAGCTGGGCAAAAACAGGAAAGCAGTTTAGTGATATATTAGAAAAGCTTTTATAAGTTGCAAGGAGCTGTGATGAGAACCTTAATTAAAAAAATGTTACCAGGCTGGTTACTTACTATACTAAAACAAGTTCGATATGTATGGATTGTATGCCTATTTCATATCTTTCATTTACTGCCCATTAACAGAAGGAAAGTAGTTGTATGTAATGTATGGGGCTTTGGAGATAACGCAAAATATGTAACTGAGGAATTACTGCGTCACAAAAAAAAATTAGAAATAAAAGAGAATTGCAAGAATTCTTTTGATATCTTTTTTATTACTAACAACCCAAAGTCTGCCTATGCACCGGGGGGAGTTAAAGTTCTAAAAACCAACTCTATATCGGCAATATTTGCATTGGCAACGGGCAAAGTATGGGTAGATAATAACCGTAAGGAAAGTTACATAAGAAAAAGGAAAGGACAATATTACATTCAAACCTGGCATGGTGGTATAGCACTTAAAAAAATAGAAAAAGACTATGAAGATAAATTAGGACCAAAATACGTAGCCAATGCGAAACGTGATTCCAAAATGGCTGATTTGTACCTATCCAATAGCAGTTTTTGCACTAATATGTACCGTAACAGCTTTTGGTATCATGGTGAAATATTAGAATGTGGTAGTCCAAGAAATGATATATTGATACAGCCTAATGCTGCCTTAACGAGAGAAGTAAGAAACAGGCTGGGTATTGATCAAAATGTACACATTGCCCTTTATGCTCCAACTTACAGGGAAGAAAATAATACAAAACCCTACCAACTAGACTTTCATGAATTACTTCAAGTACTAGGCAATAGGTTTGGAGGAAACTGGATTATAGCCGTAAGACTTCATCCATTAGTATCTGAACAGAGCGGCTTTATTACCTATGACAACCAAATTATTAATGCTTCTCATTACCGGGATATATATGAACTCATGGCAGCAGCAGATTTATTAATAACGGATTATTCCAACATTATGTTTGAATTCTCTTTCATGAAAAGGCCAGTATTCTTGTACGCATTAGATGAAGCAGAATACACGAAAGACAGGGGATTTTACTTTGACTATACGTCTTTGCCATTCTTGAAAGCGAACACCGAAGAAGAGTTATTTAACCATATTACAAACTATAGTCCAAGAGAAGATAGGGAAAGAGTACAAGGGTTTTTAGATACATTAACCATATATGAAACTGGTGAAGCTTCTAAACAAGTGGTAGATAGAATATTAGATATTATAGGCATGTAAGAAAGGAAGAAGATATGATAGTACTTCCCCTTTGCATTGTTTTAGCTCCACGCATGGTCTGATTAAGGACGGAATGAGCGTGGAGCGGTAATAATACCGTTCTATTCATTTTTTTAATAACTAGAATAACAGGGTTTATAGTTAGTGTGATTAGTTTAAAAGATTCAACTTATAAAGAATTAGATTCCTAAATAAAGGAGTTATGTTAGCTAATAAGTATATTTTGTAGAAAATTGTGTTAAGTTTATGCAAATAGTGGTAAGATAAAAAAGTCACTATTTCCACGACTTAACACAAATTTTTTGTAATTAATAACATCTGGTTTAGATTATTTCTCGTTAGTATATTCTATATCATCCCTTAAAATTTCATAGGCTTTATGATATTCCATTATTCTAGCTACTTCCATAATAAAATTTTCATCGTACCCAGCTCTTCTTAATAAATGAAAACCTACTTCCATACCAGCGGATATACCGCCACCTGTAATTATTCGTCCAGAATCGACAACTCGAGCACGACTTACTTTACAAGCAGGTGCAAGCTGAGCAAGTCTATCAATAGGTACCATTCCAAGTGGACTAGATTCTATTCTATCAGGTTCTTTTCTACTAGTTGCAGTTATACCATCTAATAAACCCATATTTGCATATATCCAGGAGCCTGTACAAACACTTGTTAATAATGTATCTTTTGGAAGAGACAAAATATATTCCTGTAATCTTCTATTATAGGTTTCCTGACGAGTTCCATAACCTCCAGGAATTAAAAATGCATCCATTGATGGATTATCATTGAAACTGTAATTTGGTAAAACTGTTAACCCTGCTTGAGTCTGAACAGGTGTATTTGAATCTGATATAAAAAATGCATCCAAGGAAGGGTCTAGCCTTCTTGCAGTTGAAAAAACACCATAAGGAGCTGCATAATCAATTATTTCAGCATCCTTAAAGATATAAATACCTAACCTAAAACCATTCATTTTTTTGTTCATACATATATTCCTCCATTAATTTTAATAGAACTATCGTTCTATCATGTAGTATACAGAACCATCATTCTACTGTCAATACTTTTTTTGCAGTTTTTTAAGTTTATTTATAGATATTAAAGCTTGTTATTGGTATAATAAAAAAACGAGGAGGAATTAGAATGGAAGAAGTGAAAGCCAGTACTGGTAAACAATCTGCTGCTTCAAGAATATTAAATGCTGCAGAAGAGTTATTTTATAATGAGGGTATACAAACGGTCGGAATAGACAGAATAGTAAAAGAATCAAATGTAGCTTTGAATACAATGTATAAACATTTTCCATCCAAAGATAAATTAATTGAATGTTATTTAAAAGATAGAGATATTAATTGGATGAGATGGCTTGAAAGATATATTAGTAAAGAGAGCGAGCCTAGAGAAAAAATACTAGCTATTTTTGATGCTCTAAATGATTGGTTTAATGATGAGAATTTTAGAGGTTGTGCGTTTATAAACGCATCAGGAGAACTTGGAGCAACTAAGCCATTTATTATTGAAATTTCTAAAGCCCATAAAGAAAAGGTTTGCAACGAAATCATTAAGATTCTTTCAAATACAGACCGGAAACAAATTGAGAAAATAGCTAAGCAAATAATGATACTTATAGAGGGGGCTATAGTACAAGCTTATATAAATGAAGATAAGGATGCTGCTATTTATGCTAAAGAAATGGCTGGAGTAATAATAGATAGTACAGTATAATCTGATTCGGATTAATTGATATAAATATCAGTGATATAATTGCTTGTATTATTAAAGAAATCATGGATCAGGTAATATATTAAATAAAAGAAGGGACGTTGTGCAAGCTACAACATCCCTTAAATGTTAGCTATAAATCTTTACTTACTTTACAATCCCCTTAATAAATTTACTATATTCCTGAACAGTAGAAGATGGCACGTAATTCTGTTCATCAAATAAAAACTTATGAAGCTCCGTTACATTTGCAGATAAATCTATAGGGAAAACATAGGAGATTTTTTTGTAGTAATCAGCCACCTTTTCAAAAGGAAAACCTGCCTGCTCCACGATATTATAAGAGAATATATCCTTAACCAGATTAAGCATTTCAAAAGAATCCAAATTGGTATAAATCTTTGGGAATATCTCGTTAATGATGGAGTTAAGGGTTAATATATCACAGGTTTTTGCCTTTTCAAAAATCTTATTAATTACAATACGCTGTCTTTCTGCACGTTTAAAATCGCCGCCTTTGGTGTAGCGGATTCTGGCATAAGCAGTTGCGTGAGTTCCGTTAACTACCTGGGAACCTGCTGATTTTAATTTGCCTACATTGGTTCCGTTTATCTTATTTAATTCTTTTGTATAACCATTTACATATTTTAATTCTTCTTTTGTAATATCTAAGTTTATTCCACCTAATAAATCAATAACTTTACATACTGCATCAAAGTTAACAGTCACATATTCTTTTACATCAAGGTCAAAGTTTTTGTTTATTGTACTAAGGGCTAAAGGATATCCACCTCTGAAATAAGCGGCATTGATTTTATCATAGCCATGATCCGGAATGTCTACATATGTATCGCGGTAAATAGAAAGTAATTTAACATCCTTTGTTTTCTTGTTAATACTTACAATTACAATGGTATCACTATGGGTACTTTTTTTAAGCTCATTGTCCCTTGAATCAACTCCGAATATTGCTATATTACGGTAACCCTTCATATCATTACTGTCTATATCATTGGAGACGATAGAGGAATCGCCAGTTTTATCAATTTGAGCTTTACTAGTAAGATAGAAGAAATACACCAAACCACCTATCAATACCAGCAATATAATATCGATAAAGAAAAATACAACCTTAAGCTTTTTTCTCTTCCTTTTTTTCTTACTAATCATAAACAACCTCTTTCTTGCATTTATTTTAATTGATATTATGGGTGCCGCAAAACTGCCATACTGGATGTTGTAAAACTGCCATTCTGGATGTTGTAAAACTGCCATTCTGGATGTTGCAAAACTATCATTCCGGATGTTCAAAACTGTCATTCTGGATGTTGCAAAACTGTCATTCTGGATGTTGCAAAACTATCATTCCGGATGTTCAAAATTGTCATTCTGAGCGTAAATTCAGCGTAGCTGAATTTTAAGCGAAGAATCTCATTTTAAATAGATTCTTCGAGGGTTGCTCTTAGAATGACAGTTAAAAGAGAGATTCTTCGAGCCTAATTCAGCAAGCTGAATTTGCTCTCAGAATTATCACGCTTAACAGCACCACCATGAATGAAAGAGATTCTTCGCTACGCTCAGAATGACACACTTTCATAACAATGACAGTTTATAAGTTCGAATGACAGTTTATAAGTTCGAATGACAGTT
>CALDJN010000461.1 GCA_937901695.1 uncultured Anaerocolumna sp. | reverse complement strand
TGTGCTATATGCAGAAATAGATAAATTTAATCCATTAGAATATTCAGATTTTGTGTCTGACAATGTAATGGATAAGTGGATAATGTCAAGGCTTAACACATTAGTTAAAACTGTAGATGATAAAGGAAATCCCATTTATGGAATCATTGATGGCGGCAAATCTATTAACTATACAAAACAAATAGAACCCTATTTAACAGAAAACAAAATAAAGAAAATTAATTTTATCATTGTTACTCACATGCATGATGACCATGTAGGAGGTATCGTTAAATTACTTCAATCTGATTTTGTTGATAATCAAACAATTCTTTACTTAAAGCTTACACCACAATCAGAATATCTTGCTAACTATGCCAGACAAAAGGATATGGATATAGGCGTTGTCGAACCTCTTACTATTCCGGATAATATAAAAAATAATAATGAAGTTATGAACGCTCCCGATTCTGTTTATCAAACGCAAATTAAATATTATTCAAAAGCAGATGGAAACTACACAAATGCCAATACAGACAGTAACATTCCTTTTGGTGAGTTTACTATTACCATTTTCAATGGAATTGACTGGAATACCCATGATATAGCTAATGAAGACTGGGATGAAAATGTAAACTCACTTACATGCCTGTTAGAACGTAAGGATTCCAAAGGTGCCCCCCAGCGCATTTACCTTAGTGCTGATTTAGGTGAAAACAGCGGCGAAAATTCAACGGATGGAAGAAATCAGTACAGTATGGCAATTGGTGAGAGAACATCTCAAATCGTAGGTCCGGTTGATGTATACCAGGTTGCACATCACGGTTTTTACTTTTCCATGAATGAGGAAACAGCTAAAAATCTTAACTTCAAGTATGCAATCGTTACAAATAGTTATAATGAAATCGCATATAAAGCAATTGCCAAGTTTCAAAAAAAATATCCTTCTATTTCCGAAACCGAAGCACTAAATATTGGCACAAACACACTAAAAGCAATATTTTCAAGTGAACATCTGGAGAAAGTATTGTTTGCAGATGGTGAAAATTATGGTAAAGGACCTGCTGCTTATGAATTAATCAAAGAAATGCAGCCTTCTAATGGATATGTATTAACCCACAAAGACGGATACATAAAGAACGGAAATATTACAGTTGAATTAGGAGATGGAATCAAGGTTTCTCAATAGTTCAGATTCCATTACAGAACCTCAGTAATAAAATCATCAAGTTATAATCCACAAAGAATTTATTTTTAAGTCAAATTAAGATTTGCGTGCCAAAACTCTTTTATTAATTAAATTATGAATAGTATATATACGCAACACTATGCATTCAATAAACTATATTAGAGTTTTGACACGCAAATCAATTAATAATAACCTGCAAGTACACTATTAAATGTATACTTGCAGGTTATTGCATATTACCTTATAAGGTATGTAATGGATTACATTCACTGCCAAGAGATAAATTCCAATTGTAATTATCATATTAATCTAATACCCACTTTTTAATAGCATATGCAACTCCATCCTCATCATTGCTAAGTGTCACTGCATCTGCTAAATTTTTTATTTCTTTTGAGGCATTTGCCATAGCTACTCCTAAGCCTGCAGCCTCAATCATAGAGTAATCATTATCACTGTCACCGCAAGCCATCAATTCTTCTCTCTTTAGCCCAAGATAATCTGCAAGTGCTAATAATCCATTGCCCTTATTACCACCTTTACGATTTAGCTCCAGATTTTGAGGAAGGGAACTGCTTACTTCAATAAATGGTATCTGAAGAAGTTCCTGCTTTGCTTTCATGCGTTTTTCAGAATCTGCAAATAGCAGATTCATCTTGGCTGATTCTGTATTATCCTGTAAGAGCAGGCTGCGAATATTATCCGTTTCTTTACGAGTCTGCTTCATTAAAGCTATACGTTCCGGTGTCCGGGTATAGTCAGGCAATCTCATAAAAGTCTTACGTTCCATATAAAGCTCACCGTTAATAGCACAGTCTGGAAGAGCATCATACTTTTGTATAAAGTCCCAGAGCTTCACAGCTTCCTCCCTGCTGTAAACACATTCATGGATTATCTTATTGGTCCCCATTTCCACCACTATGGCACCATTTAATGTCAGCGCATAATGAACGAAGGGAAGATTCGCTATTTTATCTGGTATACCTGAAACAGAACGTCCTGTTGATGGAACAATGTGCACTTCCCTTTCTGCTGCTTTTTCCAGAATCTTTATAGTATAATCCGTCAGCTCCTTTGCAGAGTTTAATAATGTACCGTCTAAATCCAATGCAATTAATCGAATTCCCATATTCATT
>CALDJN010000460.1 GCA_937901695.1 uncultured Anaerocolumna sp. | reverse complement strand
GGGTATTAGATTAAATAAACGACTATTTGTAAATTCTGTTACTCATAAATTTTTACCAGTCCACACAATGAGTTTGGAGGTTGCAATATGATAAAGGAAATAAAAACAATTGTACAGAACTACATTAATAATGAGAAGCTTTGCAATATTTCAATGGGCACTGTAGAAAGTGATGGGATACGGATAAGCGAAAAGATCGTCATACCGGACGAACTGATTAAGGGAAATTTGAAAAAATATACTTCTCCTGGTGATAAAGTAAATCTGATACGTAATCATGGCGGGAAAGAGTATTACATCTTTGAGATTATCGATAAAGACTTTATTGTTAAAGATAGTACAGTCACGTTGTCTAAAGGTGGAAGTTCTTACAAATATAAAGTAGAGGATGTGACGAAATGATACCTGAAGAAATTGACATTGATTTAGAAGTCACAGAGGAGCCCGAAACCACTAAGACATACAAAATTTCGAATAATAAAATACAAGGCTTTACAGATGAATTAGAGGCATTAAAACAAGCTATATATAAGGTGCTTAGTACTGAAAAGTATGAGTACCCGATATATAGCTTTTCCTATGGCATTGATTTGGAAAGCCTTATTGGAAAAGATCCTGTATATGTACAAATTGAACTGCGGAGAAGGATTCAGGAATGCTTACTGCAAGATGAACGAATAGCAAGTATAGAAAATTTTCAGTATTCGGTTAGTGGAGATTCGATAGTATGCATTTTTGATGTAACCAGTATTTATGGAAATGCAACAATTTCAAGGGAGGTTACAATTTAATGTATGAAGATATGACATTTGAAAATATAATGGATGATATGCTTAGCAGAGTTACAAATGATGTGGACAAAAGAGAAGGCAGCATTATCTATGATGCATTAGCCCCTTGTGCTTACAAGTTAGCAGAATCATATTTCATGTTAAATAACTTCATAGACCTAGTTAGTGGTGATACTGCTGTCGGTGAATTTTTAGACAGAGTCGTTGCAGACTATGGAATCACAAGAAAACCAGCTACATTTGCGATTAGGCAAATTGAAACTAGTAGCTCTGTTAGTATTGGAACTGAATGGGGATTAAATGAAACAAGTTATATTATTACGGAGCTAATCTCCATGAATATTTACAAGGCTCAATGTGAGCAATTGGGCTCCATAGGTAATACTTACACCGGCCAGCTCGAAAACATAGATAATGTAAGCGGAATCACTGCCACGCTAACTGATATTATTACTGCAGGTGAGGATGCAGAAACAGATGATAACCTAAGGGCAAGATTCTACACACAGATACAAGCACCAAGTACATCCGGAAACGCGGATAACTATAAAAAATGGGCTTTGGAAGTTCCAGGAGTGGGTGATGCGAAAGTATTCCCTCTATGGAATGGTAATGGAACGGTAAAAATGATTGTGGTTGATGAAAACATGGCTATAGATACAACATTACCAATCACAGTGTTTAACTACATAGAAACAGTAAGACCAATAGGTGCAACGGTTACAGTAGAAAGCCCTGGAGAGAAGCTTATAAATGTGTCTGCAAGTGTCACATTAGACAATTCTAAGACATTGGAAGAAGTTAAGACAGCCTTTACATCAGCTTTAAGTTTATATTTAAGAGAGATAGTTTTTAAGACTTATTCTGTTAGTTACGCACGAATAGGGAGCCTGTTATTATCTACTTCCGGTGTTGCAGATTATTCAAACCTACTTGTAAACGGTGAAACTGCAAATATATCTTTATCGGATACTGAAATACCCATTCTGGGAACTGTTACATTGTCGGAGGTGGTATAAGATGGACTTAATGACATTGCTGCCGGAATATTATAAAGGTAATAAGACCATGGAAGAATTGCAAGGTATTTTAAGTGCCGGCATAAATAATCTTGCAAGTAAACTTGATACCACGATAGATGAGTGCTTTGTAAACACCGCTGTAGCATTACTAAGCAGATATGAAAAAATATACGGAATACAAGTTGATGTAAGTAAATCAAACGAATTTAGGCGTGAGCGCATCAAAGCAAAAATAAGAGGTACCGGTACCGTAACTAAAAGGATGATTGAGAATGTAGCAAAAAGTTATAGCAATGGAGAAGTTGAGGTCATTGAAAATGTTGCAGATTATAGTTTCAAAGTTAAATTTGTTGGAACAAAAGGAATTCCATCAAATATGGCAGATTTGACATTAACCATAAACGAGATAAAACCTGCGCATCTGGCATTTTCCTTTGAATATACCTATAATACGTGGAATGATGTTGCTGGCATGACTTGGAGTGAAGCTAGTGCTTATACATGGGAACAACTGAGAGTGAGGTGATTGAATGGCTGAATACACAAGTAATTTTAATTTAGAAAAGCAGAAACCAAATGAATACATAAGTATCGAAGGATTAAATGAGAATTTTGATAAGATTGATACAGCATTGGGAAATTCTTTAAAGTTTGAAAAGGCAGGAGGAACAGGAACAGCCATAACATTGAATGGTATTGCATTAGAAGATGGTCATAGCAAAACCTTTATTGCATCTGCAAACAACAACGGTGCTGCAACAACTATAAATGGTAAGAAATTATATAAGTCAGGCACAACCATAGCACCAAGCTTGATAGCTGATAAAGCTGTTACTGTTTGGTATGATAAGGCGAAAGATTGTTTTTTTATCAAGGCTAGTGCAGAGGGAAATGCCACTGCTGACCATGTACTAGCTGGGAAAACATTTAGCAATGATAATGATACTGGCATTGTTGGAACTATGCCTAACAATGGAGAGCAATCAGCGACTTTAACTACTAGTGTAACAAGTAAGGTTATACCAGCAGGTTATACAACAGGTGGTAATATTGATATTGTACTAGAAGAAAAGGCGGCAAATGCAAATCAGAGTACACAAGATATCGTTCCGGCTGCAGGTAAGGTATTAAGTAAAGTAACTGTAAATCCTGTTACATTTGATTCCAGTAAATTATTAAGTGATACTACAATAGCAGGAAAGCAAGGAACAATGCCTAATAACGGTGCAATTAATCAATACTTGCCGGTAAACGGTAGTTTTACAATCCCTAAAGGGTATCACAATGGCAGTGGTAAAGTAAATCAATCAATTGCTACAAAAGGAGCACAAGTCTATACTCCCGGAACATCAGACATAACCATACCATCTGGACAATATTTAAGTGGGGCACAAACGATTAAAGGCGATGTTAACTTAATACCAAATAACATTCATAATGGTAAAAGCATTTTCGGGGTTGCAGGGAATGTAATTTCGGGTAAGCGATTTGCTAGCGGTACAATGCGAAGTACCAATACACAAGATTTATTTTATCAGTATAATAATCCATCTGGTACTGCAAAGTCATATATAAAAATATCAAATATGGGATTAGCATTTACGCCTAGAATTATTATATTTCTTGTAGATATCTCAGGGGAATTTTATGCTGAGACACTGTATTTTAGTGATGGATTGTCACCACAATCTGAATATAAGACTGAAAAAATCGGTAATTCACAAGGACCTTATTATAGTAAAACTACTCAAGATAATATAGGAGTAGGTTATATGGGTATGACTTACTTGTTCTTAGCATGGGAATAGAAAGGAGCTTAAATATGAGAACTTTAATTGTTTATGATGAAACTGGTTATATAATCTATCAAGCAAGCGGAGACGTTAGAGAGCCAGTAGGCATTCCATTTCTTTGGGTGGATGTGCCTGAAGGAAAGCAAATTACTGGTGTTGATGTAACCGTTACACCTAACGCTGCTATTTTAGAGGATATACCAAAAAACGAAACACAGTTACTAAAAGAACAAGTCGACAGCCTAACAATAGCTATGGCAGAAATGATGGGGGTGTAGCATATGCCTAGTTGGAAGCTAAACATATTTAAAAGAGCAGTTATTATTCGATATGAAGCTGGAGAAGAAGGGACAGTTGAAGAACTCGTTGCTACATATCCCAAACTTACTACAGGCGAACAGCAAGAAGTTATAGCTGTGGTCAATGCAGAATTATCAAAATAACCAGTAAGATTATGAGCCATAAGGCTCTTTTTTAATGCGACAAGAAGGGATGGTTTATATGCATGGATGATGTTGAACTGGCAAAGGAACTATCAGATCATAAACATAGGATAGGGTCTCTTGAACACCGAATGACAGATGCAGAGACAGTGATATCTGAGATACATACAATGTCAAAGGCTCTAGAGGTATTGATATATAAAGCGGATAATACCGATAAAAACGTCGAGAAATTGGCAAAGGATGTTGAAACATTAAAATCCGAACCGAATGCACGACTAACACAAATTAAGACAGCTATAATTGCAGCTCTAGCAAGTGGAATAATCACTTCAATTATAAGCGCAATTATCATATTTTCAAAATAAGGAAGGAAAGGGTAAATCAAATGAATAAAAAATGGTTAAAAGCAGCCGGAATCAGAGCAATAAAAACAGTGGCACAGACAGCAGTGGCCACGATTGGTACATCTGTAGTAATCGGAGATGTCAATTGGGTTATGGTGGCAAGTGCATCCGCATTATCAGGAGTACTTTCCATACTGACATCGATTGCAGGGTTGCCAGAGGTGGAAAAGGAGGTATAAGTTTTGGATATTATTAAAAAATATATAACTAATAATCCATGCTACCAGCAAGCTAAGACTATAGTACCTAAAGGGATTATAGTCCACTCCATGGGAGTACCACAACCGGACGAAGATGTTATTTTTAATAACTTTAACAAATCTACAGCTAAATCAGCAGTACATGCGATTGTTGGTAAAAATAAAGTATATCAAATCATGCCCTGGACTTATCGACCATGGGGATGTGGTTCAGGAGAAAAAGGTTCTGGCAACGATAGTTACATTCAATTTGAGATATGTGAGCCGTCAGGATTTAAATATGGTTCTGGCTCGCACATGATTGGGTATGATGCCAAGAAGCAGCAATCCTATTTTGATTGTGTGTGGGAAAATGCTATTAATTTAGCGGTTTATTTATGTGAGGAATACAAACTATCACCTAACTCAATTATATGCCATTCCGAAGCATTTTTGAAAGGAATAGCAAGTAATCACGGTGATGTTATGCACTGGTTCCCGAAGCATGAAAGGAATATGGATGACTTTAGAAAAGCTGTGGCTAATAAATTGAGCTACATACCCACCGCTCCAATCAATCAAAAGTCCGATGTTAAATGGTTGCAGGAACGTCTTAACAAGGCTAATCCTAGCTACACTATACCTGTAGATGGAAAATACGGACCTAAGACCCGTATAGCAGTTCTCATGTTTGCGGAATCCAAGGGGTGGGACTGGAGCAAAAAAACAGGATATTCGGTAGGCCAGGGCACTATTAATTCACTTATAAACATTAAATAATATAAAGCCCCTTTCATTAGATTCTTTGTCTAACAAAAGGGGCTCACTTTAATATGACCGAGAAATACCCTTTATTATTGCCATCTCAAAAGAGAACAACTATATTGTTTAATAACCTGCTTCTGTAACGCCATATTCTGCTTGTTCTTTGGTAAATCCCTCATATTCCAATTGCTCAATCAATCCAGAGCGCGAGAAAGAAGTATAGTCTAAATATTCTTGTGCTTTTATTGCAGCTTGTTCATTCCAATCTGCTCCGCAATTATCTGCTGCAAATGTTGCTTCTTCGTTTGAAAATCCTTCGAATTCTAATTGTACGATTAAACTACTGTAAGAGAATGCTGTATAATTTAAATAATCTTCAGCTTTACTTAAAGCATTTTTTTGACCCATTGTCAATTTAGGCGTTTTCTCTTTTGCCGGTTTTGAAGTCGGTTCAGATGTCGGTTCAGATGTAGGCTCTGGTATAGGCTCTTTTGTTGGTTCTGCAGTAGACTCTGGTGTAGTTTGGGTTACGTCTTTTTCTTTATTACTACTATTTTGTACGTTAGCCACTTGATTTACGCTATCTTTACTATCCTTATCATCCTTATTATTTAATGCACCTATCAAGGCAAAGAGCGCTATAATACCAATAATAACAAATTTTGCATTGCCTCCTTGCTTTTTGCCACAGCTAGAACATATCTTTGCTTTCTTATCAATCTCGCTTTTACAATGTTTACACTTTTTGGTTTCTCCCATTTTAAAACCCTCCTCGGTAATAAATATTTTACAAGTTAAATAATACCATTAATTCAGGATTTATGCAATGAAATTAAATTATGTACATAAACATAAAATATCCTACACATCCGTGGACATATTAAATCTCTAGTTTGACTATTTTGACTTCCATTTGACTTCCGTTTATATAAAATATTATATAAATTTATGATAAATTATGATAATCAGGTAGTAATAAAAAACCTCTGCAACACCTAATTTTACTGGGGTTTTCGAAGTTTGTACGAAATTGTAAATTAGTAATTTACTTTAATAAACCTTTAAAGTAAAGCATTTTTGTATTAAAGATAAGTTAAATAAAAGTTGAGACCATAAAAAGCTGCAAATATTTAGCTTTTATGGTCTCAATGAAAATAAACATAACATATTTAAATGGCTGCTGCTTTGGATGATGTTATTCATTTTCCTCTTATAATGGAAATAAATATAACATATTTAAATAGTCTTATTTGATACTTATGTTTCATAATTACTTATATTTTACTTCTTCTTTAAGGCTTCCGTATCTACACCTGCTTCTTTTAATGCTGCTTCTGTAGCAGATATTACAGCATTACTGGTAATCGTTGCACCTGATACAGTATCTACTGCTAAACTTTGCTCTGCTATAATGGCTTTTGCAATTTTTTTTGCAGCAGCACCACCAATTTCAACAGTTTCATCAGGAGCATCTACATTAATTGCATTAATGGCGCCATCTTCTCCAACTGTAACATGAACCGTAACATCTCCTTCATAACCTTGTACTGTAGCAGTATAAGTTTTACCTTCTACCTTATCATTTTCAGCTTCATTGCCACAACCCATCACAAATAGACTAAGAAAAAGTAATGATATGATTAGTAAAGCAAACTTAAAGTGCCTCATGCTTTTCATCGTTTCTACCTCCTTTAGGCTTATTATTATCAACTATTCATGATATTATTAGAATGAAAATAATATCACTTACATTGTTAAAAAGTTGAAATGTTATTTTAGTAAAGCAGGATAAACTTATAAAGTTACAAAAATATTAAAGGGGCTGTCGCTTTAACGATTGAAAAACCGTGAAGCTGCAGCTTCCTTTTTG
>CALDJN010000459.1 GCA_937901695.1 uncultured Anaerocolumna sp. | reverse complement strand
GCACCTTTTAATAACCATAGCAATTTTGTGCAGCCCCACAAATTGCTGCTCCTATTCTACATTTTCTTTACGGCTAATTCTTGCATATATAATAGATGCTATAATGCCAAAGAAACTAATAAACAAACCTACTGCTGCAGCTTTTCCTACTTTCATGGAACCAAATGCGAAAGAATATGCATAAGTACCAAGTACTTCTGTAGCATGAGCAGGACCACCACCAGTTAATAGTTTTATATAATCAAATGCTAAGAAAGAACCAATTGTAATCATGATAAACATTAAACTGACTGTTGATTTAATATTTGGAAAGTAGATGTAACGAAATAGTTTCCAGCCATTACAGCCATCAATCTTTCCTGCTTCTACCTGATCAGTAGGTATCTGACGAAGAGCAGCAAGATAAATAACTGTTAAGTATGGCCAATAATGCCATATATCTACTCCAGCACATGCAAATATGGCCGTACTTCTATTTGCCAATGGGGAGTTAATATCTAATCCCATGTTTCTTAAAAAGGCAACCAGTCCAACTACCGGGCTAAATATAATATTTAACCATAGCATGGCATTAACTGCCGGAGCCAACACATAAGGGATTAGAAACGAAACCTGATAGATGCTTTTTGTCTTTTTACGTCCTAGCAAAAGCATGGCAGATAACATACCTAAAACAACGGGTATAGTTAAAAACATTAAGGTCCATATAATGTTATTACCTATGGCACGAAAAAATATATTGTCATGTAAAAGTTCAGTAAAATTTTTTAATCCAATAAAATTAACATTAGGTGAAATACCATTCCAGTCTGTAAATGAATACATAATTGTCATTATTCCTGGAACGAGAATAATGGAAATGCTGATTAATAAAGCGGGTGCTATTAGTAAGTAATTCCAATTGATTTTTCTTTTTTTCATTACCACGCCTCCATTTTTATATAACTTTTTACACTCAAATCAACTATCTTTAAAAAATAACTGGTATGTTTTTTTCAAAGCATACCAGTCCATACATTACTTTCCTATTATTTTATAGCGGGTGCTGGAATTGGTGGTACTAAACCTTTTTCAAATTCTGCTGAAAATTCTTTATCTAATGAATCCAAATAATCAGAAACTGATGTAGTGCCAAACCATACTTCATCTATGTTAACAATTCTCTGCTGTGTTGCTGCCGGGAAGAATACATTGTCATAGTATCCAAAGTTTCCTTCATCTACAGCTTTTGCTATCTTTTGTACTACTTCTACGAAAGATTTGGATAGGTAAGACATACTGCTTGTATCCACGCTGGAAAGGTCTTTTAATGGAGTTCCCCAATATCCTGGCCAAGCTGTTGTCATATCCTGCATAAATTCTGGAGTCATCATCTTATTAATAATCTTTGCAGCTTCATCTTTATGTTCCTGAGATTTATTTGCATTAATAGATAATGTACATGCTGCACCTAATGTATAAGTTTCATTTGGCACTTGTTCTGTTGCAGGGAATGGTATAAATCCTAAGTTTTCTGCCTTATCTCCTGTAAAGAAGGATGCAGCCCATTGGAATGCAATCGTTGGTCCAATAAAGAATGGAGATTTTTCATCTGCTAATAATTGAAGTGATTCACTAAAGTTTAAATTTACATAATCATCACCTGCAAGATACCCTTTATCCCACCATTCTTTTGATTTTTCAATTGCAGCTTTCATATTAGGATTATTCCACTTTTCTTTACCGGTTAATACATTATAAACTGTTTCTGGACCAGCAATATGTGTTAAGAAAAGAGAAGCATAATTTTCATTAACCGGCTGCCAGCCTTTATTACCAGTTACAGAGGCATATAAACCTTTTTGTAATGCCTGATCCATAGTATTTTCAAGTTCTTTCATAGTTGTTGGAACTTTCCAGCCATTATCTTCTAAAACTTTCTTATTATAGAACACGCCCATGGTACTTACACCATTTACCAAGCTATATAAGGAACCGTTTACTGTACCTGATTCATAATAAGGTTGAAGAATTTTATCTTTCCAGCCATATTGTTCTGCATATTTATCCATTGGTTCTAATTTACCAGCTTCTACAAGTGGCATTACAAAAGATGGTCCGGAACCATAAACAATATCTGGTCCTTGATTTGCTGCTAATGCTGTTGTCATATCTGTGTCTACGGAAGGTCTAAACTCAATAACCAGTTTATACTTATCTTGTGACGCATTGTACTTATCAACAAGAATTTTATTGAAAGCTTCTTGTGCATATGGTTCAGCGCCCCAGAACCACATTGTGATTTCTTCTCTGCCTTTGGTATCCGTTGTTTCTTTTGTTTCTTCTTTTGCACTTGGTGTAGTAGAACTACCATCTGATTTACTGTCTTTGGAAGAGCTTCCAGTTGATACGGAACATCCAACTAAGAGGGAGCCTAGCATTGAAATTGTTAACATTACTGCAATAAGTTTTCTTTTCATTTTTGTCCTCCTTAAGTGATATAAAATGTAGTAGTACTTGGTAAATAATTGGTAAATAATTTGGTAAACAATCATTCTTTAATTGTTGCTTTTATTATATCACCATAAGTTTTTTTGTCAATAACTATATAATTTGTATGATTTATCTGATATTACTACTTTTTCAAAAATTATTATAGGTTATTTCTTATAATTTTCTGTCTAATTATAGTGTTGTTTTGTATTTAAGAACAACTGCTTTGGTAAAATATTTGGTAAACAATTATACTTTATCGGTTTTTATCTATAATGCACAAAAAACCTCGATAATTTTTATCAAGGTTTTTTTAAGAATTATTTAAAGTGAGTATTGGAAACCACTACCACTCAGCCTGTGTCATTTCAGCATTGGCCTGAGCTCCTGCTAAAACAGGCAAGTCCTTACCACTGCTTACAAAAGCGGTGGCAAGGACTTGCCTGATGAGATTAATTTATATTTACATTTTTTACAGAATTTCGTTCTACCAGCTGAGGTGTAAAGTAGATATCTCGTACTGTTCCCTCTTCTATTTTTTTTATCCTTTTTATTATCATTTCGCAGGCACGTTTACCCATTAATTCACCAGGTTGATGTATACTGGTTAATGGGGGTGTTAGTTTACTGCATATAGAAACATCATCATAACCTACAATGGATATATCCTCTCCTACTACCAAGCCATTATCTTTTGCATAATGATAAACGCCAAAAGCCATTTCATCGTTACAAGAGAAAATAGCATTAATATTTCTTTTCATAAAGTAATCTGCCGCCTCATATCCAGAGGATGACTTAAAATCACCATAGTATATGTTCTCATTTTTTATGGAAATATTGTAATATGCAAGGGCTTCCTTATATCCTTCCACACGTTTTCTACTGGTATAAACATCACGGGTACCTGTTATCATACCAATATTATTATGCCCACATAATATTAAGTGTTCCGTTGCTAAATAAGCTCCCTGCTTATTATCAGAAGTAATAAAATCACAAAATACACGATCAATAGCCCTATCTAGCAATAGTATCTGCATTTTGGACTTTTTAAAAAATTCTCCTAATCCAGTATTATTTCCTTCAACATTCATATCTATAGGTGGTATTACTATAACACCTTCTGTTCCAAGTTTAGTTAGTAATTCCAGATATTCCAAAGTACGTTCTGTTGCATCCTCCACGTTACATATCAGTACTTTATAGTTATGAATCATGGCATAATTTTCAATTCCGCAAATACATTGATTTAAAAATAGATTATTAACATTGGGATGAATGATACCTAATATTTTTTCTTTCACAGGCTTGGTGGGAATTCTTTTTTCCTTATGTATATAACCCATTTCTTTTGCAGCATTGATTATTTTTTGTTTCGATTCATCTGTTATTCTAGATGGTTTATTATTAAGAACTAAGGAAACGCTGGTAGCAGAAAGCCCAACTTTTTCAGCAATATCCCTTACCGTAACTTTCATACAATCTTATAAATTCCCCTTTCCTTAAATTTCTTGCTTGTTAAAAAATAGTTTATTAATTTTTACAATTAAAAATGTTTACCAAACAATTACTAATATACTATGAATACTATACTTTTTATTGCTGTTATACTATCACTTTATAGGTTTCTATGCAAGCTAAATTGATTTGTAATATAACAAAAGGGGGATTGTTGCCAAATAAGAGATGTCATTGCTATGAAAGAATCATAGCGGGGCTGTTGCAAAATAAAAAACTTGTCATTCCTGCAAAAAATCATAGCGGGGCTGTTGCAAAATAAAAAACTTGTCATTCCTGCAAAAAATCAT
>CALDJN010000458.1 GCA_937901695.1 uncultured Anaerocolumna sp. | reverse complement strand
CATTCTGGCATGATGTCATTCTGGCATGATGTCATTCTGGCATGATGTCATTCTGGCATGATGTCATTCTGAGCGTAAATTCAGCATAGCTGAATTTTAAGCGAAGAATCTAGTTTTTCATATTGCAGAGATTCTTCATGAAATTCAGCATAGCTGAATTTATTCAGAATGACAAATATACAGCATATAATATTTCAGAATGACAAATATACAGCATATAATATTTCAGAATGGTAAATATACAGCAAATAATATTCAGAATAACAATATGGAAAGGAGGATTTACAGGTGTATGAAGCATAAATTATGGTTTAAATTATTCATATGTTATATTATGTCAGCAGTCTTTATGTTTATCCTGCTGAATACATATGGGATAAACCGAATTGAAAAGAAATTGAAAGAAGAAAAAAAAGACTTACTTTATAACGAAGCTACCTCTATCTCCTCCGAATATATGAGCAGCTTTTATAAAAAACAAACGTCTCTTGGAACTCTGACTACCCAAATAAAAGTAATTGACAATATTTTAGATGCAAGAATCTGGGTCGTAAACAGAAGTGGGATGGTTATATCAGATACAAGACCAGAAGATTCAAAATTACAAGAAATTAATGTTTTAGATATAGATCCAGACTTTTTATCAGAAACCTTTTCTGATTATACCGTTATGCCAGGAGTACTCAAAGAACCCATGCTTAGTGTAGTTTTACCAGTAAGTTATAATTATCAGGTACAAGGTTTTATTGTGATTCATTCTGCATTAAGTCAGATAAGCAGCGACACTATCTATTTTGCAGATGGAATCAACCTAATCTTATTAGGCTTTTTGGTATTCTTATTTTTGGTATTCTGTATTATATATTATTTAACAATAGTTCCTTTAAGAAAATTAAATAAAGCTGCTATAGAATATACTTCCGGTAATTATGCCTATCCGCTTAAATTAAACCGCCATGATGAGTACGGAGACCTTTCCAATTCATTATCCTATATGGCAGGTGAAATGAATAAACTGGATGATTACCAGAAGAAATTTGTTGCTAACATATCTCACGATTTTCGCTCACCACTAACCTCAATAAAGGGTTATGCAGAAGCTTTTTTAGATGGTACAATTCCGTTTGAGATGAAAGATAAATACCTTGGTATTATACTTTTTGAGACGGAACGTTTGAATAAGCTTACTGCCAGTTTGTTGACATTAAACCGTTATGAGAATAAAGGTACTTTCTTAGAGATAACTTCCTTCGATATTAATAATATCATTAAGAAAACAGCAGAAAGCTTTGAAGGAACCTGTACTAAGAAAAAAATCACTTTAAACCTGGTGTTCTCTGCAAAAGAAATATATGTGGATGCCGATATGGGTAAGATTCAGCAAGTCCTTTATAATCTACTGCATAATGCCATTAAATTCAGCCATACTAATTCAAGTATAAAAATATCTACTGCCGAAAAAGGCGATAAAGCATTTGTATCTGTAAAAGACTATGGTATCGGAATACCTAAGGAAAATATTAAAAAGATTTGGGAGCGTTTTTATAAAACAGACGCCTCCAGAGGTAAAGATAAAAAAGGGACTGGGCTTGGACTTTCTATCACAAAAGAAATTATAACTTCTCATAACGAAAATATAAATGTTATCAGTACCGAAGGTGTTGGAACCGAGTTTATATTCAGCCTTCCCCGGACAGATGGTTTTCTAATCTGATAAGCCGATTTTCTAAGATGATATGTATAATATGAATGAATTTTATATACCGATAAATAATATTTTGTTTTTAAGTTTTTTCTACTCTTATAAGTAATCTCAAATTTATTAAATGCGAAGTATCCCTCTAAGGTAAGAGATTCTTCGCATTATTTATGATATCCATAATTTATTTTTACATATGGCTAGTCTATAGTATAATGATTTTTTCCTTTTGGAGTTCAGAATCCTATATAAATATAAGGTCATATTACCATTAATATTACTATAATTAATATAATTATATTTTTTCATTCCAAGAATGGTGGTGCAAGTGTCCTATCATATTCATACCGGAGAAGTCATTCTGGCGCAAGGCTTCATATAAAACTATGGCTACAGAGTTTGCCAGATTGAGGGAGCGGATTTCACCAATCATAGGGATACGTATGCAAGTTTCTTTGTTCTCTAGAAGAATTTCTTCCGGAATACCTGCACTTTCTTTCCCAAACATAATGTAGCAGTCAGGATCATAACTTACTTCTGTATAGGTGTTTAATGCCTTGGTGGTAGCCATATATATTTTTGCACCTGGATTTCTAGTCAGGAAGTCTTCGTAATTATCATAAACGGTAACATCTAGGTCCTTCCAATAATCCATACCTGCTCGTTTAATTTCTTTTTCACTTAATCGAAAACCTAAGGGTTCAATAAGGTGTAATTTTGTTCCTGTAGCCACACAGGTCCTGCCGATGTTGCCTGTATTTGCAGGAATTTCTGGTTCAAGTAATACTATATTCATTATTAAATCATGCCTTTCATTGGTAACCTACTCTTTTCTTGGTAACCTATTCTTTCATTAGTAACCTACCCTTTTCTTGATAACCTACTCTTTTATTAGTAACCTACCCTTTTCTTGATAACCTACTCTTTTATTAGTAACCTGCCCTTTTCTTGATAACCTACTCTTTTATAGTAATATTAAATTCAATGGATTTATTATTATCATAAATTAATGGTATGCATATATTTGTGGATAATGTGTTAGAAAATGACATATTACCCATTATAATAGTTGGTGGTGTTATGTCAATTCCGATACCTTTGGTTGAAAATATAGTCGCGGCATTTCCAAGAATCATATTTCCTAACTCACTAAGAGCACTGATTGATAAATCATCCAATTGGGTAATTGGCATCATAATCATCTTCGTTGCTATATCGCAGGCAACTTGATTGGGAAGGGCCATCATTACCTGCCCTTTCATTTCTCCGGTTACTCCAATGATGATAATTAAGGTATCATCTTTAAAGTCCAGCTCTTTTATATATGGTTTTCCCATCTTCGTTTCTACCATGCACATATCTTTAAGTATCTTAGTAGCTGCAATCAAAAAGGGATTTATATATTCCGCATTCAGTCCTGCCATGCTGATTTCCTCCTAAGTAAGTCATAAACACTATTTTTTAATTTTTGTTACAAACCTTTCGATTCTTTCCATTGCTATTTTTAAATTCTCAATGGAATAAGCATAAGATATTCTTAAAAATCCTTCGCCACAATTACCAAAAGCGGTGCCTGGCACCACTGCAACCTTTTCCTCTTTTAGAAGTTTAGTCGCAAATTCATCAGATGTCATACCCAGACTTTTTATACAAGGAAATACATAAAAGGCTCCGTAAGGTTCAAAACATTCTAATCCCATCTCATGAAGAGCGTTTATCAGATATTTTCTACGCATATCATAGGCATTACGCATGGTTTCAACATCCGAATCACCATTTCTTAATGCTTCTACTGCTGCATACTGGCTGGTAGTTGGAGCACACATAATGGCATATTGATGTATCTTTACCATTTGCTCTATAATATTCCTTGGTCCAACTGCATAACCAAGTCTCCAGCCTGTCATAGCATAGGATTTGGAAAATCCATTAATCAAGATGGTTCTTTCCTTCATTCCAGGGAATTCTGCTATGGATACATGCTTCTTTCCATAGGTTAATTCGGAATAAATTTCATCTGTAATAACAAATATGTCTTTTTCTTCTACTACTTTTGCTATTTCTTTTAAATCATCATATTCCATAATAGCACCTGTTGGATTATTTGGAAATGGCAAGATTAAAACTTTTGTCTTATCTGTTATAGCAGCTAATAATTGTTCTTTGGTTAATTTAAATTGATTCTCTACCTTAAGTTCTATAATAACCGGTTTTCCCCCAGCTAAGGTTACACAAGGCAGGTAAGATACATAACAAGGTTGTGGTATTAATACTTCATCACCAGGATCTAACATAGCTCTTAAGGAAATATCGATGGCTTCACTACCACCAATGGTTACAATGGTTTCATGGTTGTAATCATATTGCACACCAAGTCTTCTGTTTAAGTACTTACAGATTTCTACTTTTAATTCTTTTAGACCTGCATTAGAGGTATAAAAGGTTCTTCCTTTTTCTAGAGAATATATACCTTCTTCTCGGATATGCCATGGTGTATCAAAATCTGGTTCACCTACGCCAAGAGAAATAGCATCTTTCATTTCACTTACTATATCAAAAAATTTACGTATACCGGAGGGTTCAATTCCTACAATTGTTTTAGATAATGGATCTTTCAAGGTGTAATCAGCATCCTTTCATCGCTTTTCTCATGAACTAATGGCAAACCATGTTCTTTATATTTCTTTAATACAAAATGAGTGGCTGTACTTAAAACGGCTTCCATTGGAGCTAATTTACTGGATACAAAATTAGCAACCTCCCTCATACTTTTCCCTTCAATCATTACAGTTAAATCAAAACCACCGGACATAAGATAAACAGATTCTACTTCATCGAATTTATATATTCTTTCGGCAATTTTATCAAAACCTTGTCCCCTTTGTGGAGTTACTTTTACTTCAATAAGGGCTGTAACTTTTTCGCTTTCTGTCTTATCCCAATTGATAAGAGTAGGATAACCGCATATAATAGTTTCAGCTTCCAAATCTTTCATGGTTTTTTCAACTTCTTCCTCAGTGGAACCTAACATAGCGGCTAAATCTTTTGATGTTAACTTACTATTCTTATCAATAGCCATTAAAATTTGTTCTCTTAATTTCTCTCCCATTTTCATA
>CALDJN010000457.1 GCA_937901695.1 uncultured Anaerocolumna sp. | reverse complement strand
ATCAATACCACTCTTTGCAGCAGTAATAAGTGCGTGCTTCATATCATCCTCAATAATTAGATAGGGTGTTGTTATATAAATAAATTTTTTAGCATAATTTATAATCTGTTTATAAATATTTTCAATAGGATGGTTCGGATGGTTGGCTGGACCATCTGAAACTACATGACAATATACATCATTTTTCTTAAATTCTTTAGTAGGACGATAAATGTTGTAATCAATAATCTGACTGGGATTGCAAATTTCCCACATCTGAAGAAAAGTGACGGTTAATCCCCAGACTGCGTCACCATCTACACGAACAGCAGTGTCTTTCCAGGTACCAAAACGATCTACCAAATTCGCATATTCATCTGCCAGATTCATTCCTCCGGTATAACCAACATTTCCATCAATAACAATTATCTTTTGATGACTTCTATAGTTCATATATAACTTATCTGTATATTTATGGATGGGATTAAATACACCAATTTGAAAGCCTTCTGTTTCTAAATTCTTTCTAAAATACTTTGGGGTTCTTAAGGTAGCACCAAAATCATCATACATAAACTTTACTTCCACGCCTTCTTTGATTTTAGTAAGTAATATTTCATGCATTTTTTCCCAAAGGACTCCTTCTGCAATGATAAAGAAATTAACTAAAATAAATTTTTCTGCATCTTTAATATCCTTAAAAATAGCTTCAAAGGCATCTTCTCCCATTGGATAATAGTTGATTTCATTATTTTTAAATAAGGGGAAATGCTGAGATTCTAAGTATCTTGACATTCTGCTTTTGGTAGGATATTTCTTTTCATATTCCATTGCCAATTCAGGATCATAATGATAATATTGATTTCCATGATTCAATTTTGCCAAAACTTTTTTCTCAATCTTCTTTTTTGAGCCTGTCTTTCCCCATAAGGCATACATAATATGTCCGGTTATAGGTAAAATCAGAACAATACAAATCCAGCCAAGCTTAAAGGAAGGACATCTATTATCATTTACTAAACCAATGGTGATAAAAATACTGCCTATTTCAATTAGCATATAAATATAAATGGTTGATTCACTTAGCCAGTAGGTAAGCAAGAGAATCAAAGCAAATTGAATCAGCACCAATAATCCTACTAATGCAAATCGCAGTGCACCACTAAAATAACTTTTTGATGTACCTATCAAATCATCGTTAAGTATTTTATTCACAGTATCACCCCTCTTTATTCTTTCTAATCTTCAGTAATCTTTCTCTTAATTCTTTTAAAACATCCCTCTCCAATGAGAGCTTTTACGTTTTCCATGGTATTTAATCAATTTTTCTATATTTTCTTCCAAGGGCATTCTTTATATTTATCTTTCGCCTAAAAATAAATTCCACTTCTACTTTACCATACTTATGTAAGTAAATATACTCATATTCTGCATAATTTTATAATTTTTGTTACAGTTCAGCCTGTGGCATCCCATCTCCCTTTTGCGCAGACCGGCTGAGTGCATCTTGTGAAGCGGAGCGGTCTGAACGCACGAAGGTAAGGCAAGTAAAAGGGAGATGGGATGCCACAAGCTGAACTGTAACCATAGGGCAAACGTTTGTTTTAATAACTTGATTATTTTAGGCTTTATCGGTATAATAGATGTAAATTTAAAACCTAAGTTATATTGAAGGAAATCTGCTTTTATTTGCTGAATCTTTCAATATAACTAATGTGTACATAGGAGTAGATCATATGATTTCATATATAAAAGGTGCACTTGTCAAAGTATGGGAGGATGGTATTGTCTTGGAAGCAAACAATATAGGCTATGATATAAAAATGCCTTTATCTTCTTTAGAAGATTTGCCAAGAATCGGAGATACCATTAAAATATATACATATATGCATGTTCGGGAAGATGCCATTGGATTATTTGGATTTTTAACAGAAGATGACCTAAATATGTTTAAACTATTAATCACAGTCAATGGAATTGGTCCCAAGGGTGCTCTTGGAATTTTGTCTGCTATTACTCCGGACAATTTACGATTTGCAATATTATCTGAAGATGCCAAAACCATTACAACGGCACCGGGAATCGGTAATAAAACAGCAAGTAAGCTGATTATTGAATTAAAGGATAAAATAAAGTTAGAAGATGCCTTTGAGCAAAAGTTGATGAGCCAAATGAATGGACAAGAAAACGTGGCAGGTTCTGGTTCTGCTATTGCAGATGTTCGTAATGAAGCTATCCAGGCATTGGTTGTCCTTGGTTATTCTAAAACGGATGCTGCCAAAGTTGTAAGAAAAATTGATATTACGGAGGATATGAGTTCAGAAGATATCCTAAAGAAGAGCTTAAAATATTTAGTATAAAGGTGTGCTGTAAGAATGGGAAAAAGAATTATTACAACGGATTTAACAGATGAAGATAAAAAAGAAGATAGCAGCCTAAGGCCCCAGACCCTGGATGATTATATTG
>CALDJN010000456.1 GCA_937901695.1 uncultured Anaerocolumna sp. | reverse complement strand
TCTCTAAGGTCTAAACAACCTATATTAGGTAAAGCGTATGTACGTTATAGTTAATGCGATAAATTTTTATTAAGTCACTATTTTGGTGATTTCATCATTATTTCCATCATCTTCATGAACTAAGTAATCCTTCAATTTTAAATATACCTTTTGACCAACTTTCAAAGAATCGTGGAAGTGGGATGGGGCATTAGAACGCAGGGTTACTCCATTAATATTGATAAAGCAATCATTTTCATTACCTAAAAAATATACCTTTTCCAAAATTCCCCCTATCCCATCATCATCTTTCTCCACTAATTGAATATTTTCCGGACGTACTGTTACGATTACATTTCCTTTCAGAGAGCCATCATAAGGGATATCTTTATCGATACCAGTAAGTTTAACCTTACCACCTGATGCAGTCCCTTTTATAAAATTAACCTTTCCTACAAAGTCAGCTACAAACTGATTGGCAGGTTTGGTATAAATATCATAGGGTGTTCCTACCTGCTGAACGACCCCGCGGTTGATTACAAATACACGGTCGGACATAGTCATGGCTTCTACCTGATCATGGGTAACAAAAACTACAGTGATTCCTAATTTCTTTTGAATTTCTTTAATTTCATATCTCATACTTTCACGTAACTTTGCATCAAGATTCGATAAAGGTTCATCCAGTAATAACAGTTTTGGCTCTGCAACTAAAGCTCGTCCTAATGCGACACGCTGCTGCTGACCACCAGATAATTGAGCAGGAATTCTTTCAGCATATTGGCTTAAATGAACAATATCAAGAATCTCCATAACTTTCTTCTTAATGGTTTCTTTGGGCACCTTCTTTATCTTTAATGGATAAGCTATGTTATCAAATACATTCATGTGAGGCCATACGGCATAGGATTGGAATACCATACCGATTTCTCTTTTTTCAGGTGGAATAAAGGTTTTATCCGAACTTACCACAGTGCCATCTATTTTAATTTCACCAGTAGTTGGTTTTTCAAACCCGGCAATCATACGAAGCATAGTTGTCTTACCGCAGCCAGATGGTCCCAGTAAGGTAACGAATTCACCATCCTTAAATTCATCATTGAAATGTTTTAATACTACAACATCCCCAAAGGCTTTTGTAACATTGGATATAGTAACCACAGACATATGTATTTCCTCCTCTTTATATTGAAAACTTACCGCCAGTTAATTTATTCAGTAACCAGTTAGCAGCGATGACTACGGCTAATATGGCAGATGCTAAAGCAGAAGCAGTCTGCTGGCTGTGATAAGTCTGGTAGGTAAATAATTCAACGCCTAAAGTTTTTGTATTAGTAGCGTATAACAAGGTAGACATGGTCAGTTCATAAAAACAAGGCATAAATATTAAAAACCAGCCTGCAACAATGGATGGCAATATAAGAGGGATAATAATATCCTTAAAACGCCTTGCCCAGCCTGAACCAGAGATTTGAGCTGCTTCCTCCAGGGAAGGACTAATTTGTGAAAATGCAGAGACTACGGTACGCATTCCCATTAACATATATTTAATCATATAGGCTATAATCAAAATGGCTAAGGTATTATAAATATTGATTTTGAATTTGCCTGACATAGTCATAATTAAGGATAATGCAATAACAACACTAGGAGTACCGGAACCAACCGTAATTAGGAAATCTGGTATTCCTTTTCCCTTTACCTTAGTGCGCTTTAATAAATAAGCCATGACGCAAGATATAATCATACCAAAGGTAGCAGCTAAAATAGCCGACAAGACGCTGTTCTTGGCAGATCCAAGAATGGTTTTTCTTGTAAATATAATCTTCCAGTATTTTGTTGTAAAATTACTTAAGGATAAAGGTTTGCCCATATTTACAGTAAAAGAGGTAATGAGTACAGTTGCAAATGGAATCACAACGACAATTACCGCAAAGATAGATATTAATATGGTTATTGGTAATCTCCATTTACCAAGGTCTACGATATTTGGTCTTGTTGATTTGCCGGATACAGTTATGTATTGTTTCTTACCAATTGGTACTGTTGAAACATAGAGAATAATTAGTGCCAAAGCCATTAAGAAAACTGCTAAAACCGTGGCATCCGTAAGTCCTTCCGAGGATCCAATATATACATAATCAATGATTCTTGTTGTTACTGTATGAATTTGACCTGGAGCACCAACAATAGATGGGATGCCGTAGCAGGAAGCAGCAGCTACGAATACCAGCAAACCTGCAGCAACAATACTTGGCAGCATCATGGGTAATGTAATGGTAAATAAAGTTTTTATAGGGGAAGCGCCGGATATACGGGAGGCTTCTTCCAAGGAAGGATCCATTTTTTCCATGGCTCTCGATATAGTAATAAAAGCAAATGGATAATAAAAGGTTGTAAGTACCCACACTAATCCACCAACAGAATAAATGTTACATGGCTGCGTTTATTAAACCCTAAAGTTGGTATGTTAAATGGAGCTTTAGAAAGACCAAATAAATTCTGTATTAATACATTTAATGTACCAACTTTAGGGTTTAATAAACGCAGCCATGCCATAGCACCTACATAAGGCGGTACCATATATGTCATTACAAACAATACTCGAAAGAACTTTTTACCGTATAAATTAGTTCTTCCAACCAGCCATGCCAATGGAAATGCTAATAAGACACCAAAAATCATGGAAAGGCCAGCACTGACAATGGTATTCTTAAGAGCTGTCCAGTTCAGGGCGTAAGAATATATTCGCTTAAATCCTTCTAATGAAAAACTTCCATTTGGGAAAAAGGAACGAACGATTAAATAAAGTAATGGAAAAACTTGAAAGATAAGAAGAAAAGCTATAATTATGAGTATAACTATCCATTTAAAATCAAAATTTATTTTACCTTTTGTTCTTACTTTGTAGTTAACAGATCTAGCCGTAATAATCACTCCAATTCTATATAGTAAGTAGAGTAGCTTTAAAATGTACCTATGTACCTATGTATGATATCCTTATAAAAAAGCAATTGTAAAACTGCAATTGTAAAACTGCCATTGCTATAAAAGAACCATAGCAAGCAACTCCTTCGGAGTTGTTTAAAATTATCACGCAGCAAACCTTTCGTTTACTGTGGTGCAGTTATAGGTGATAATTCTGAGTAATCTAATTATAAAGGTGAGATACTTTGAATATCAAATTCAGCGCTGCTAATTTTGAGCAGGTAAGGTCTGGTATAAGCAGACCTTACCCCAGCTCGCTCATCTTTACACAGTATGACAATTTATTTTTATGAAACAGATTCGGATATGGCTTAATATATGTTATTTTGCTTCAGGAATGGCTACATGTTCTTCAAACAAAGTTCTAATTTCTTCACGATTTTTATAACATTTCACCCAATCAATAGGAATAATATTCTTTAAGATGTCAGCTGTTGCTATTGCATCGTATGGAGGATTAGGATAATCGGAGCGAACAGAGTGCATCCATCCGTTTACTATGGCATCCTGACCTTTCTCTGATAGGAACCAGTCTGTAATCCTTTGACAAGCTTCTATATTTTGATTTGCATTCCATTTATCATTAATGGTCATAATGGTGGATGGAACATTTATGGTACCATCGGTTGGATAAATAACTTCAAGTTTAGAACCTTCTTCCTCTCTCTTCTTTAAAACAGATTCTTCAAGAACCATGATAACTTTACATTCACCAGTTTCTAGCTTTGTTAATGCAACAGAACCTGATTCAATAGCAACGTTTTGATCTCCTAATGCTTGGAAATATTCTTTCCCATATTTTTCAAGTAAACCAGTAATTGAAGCCATTGCGGTTCCTGAAGTTAATGGATTGGACATAGAAATCATGCCCTTTACGCTTGAATCAAATGCGAAATCATAGAAAGAATTGGGTATCTCATCTTTACTATATTTATCAGGATTATATGCCAGAATCATGTTGGAAATACGAACAGGGTACCAGTATCCATCTTCGTCATAGTCAAAAGCTAAGGATTTCGCATGCTCTGACTTATAAGGCTCTAAATATCCAGCTTCTTTTAATTCTAAGGAATAGGCTGGTTCAGCAACCATAAGCATATCGCAGCCTAGTTTTCCCGAATCAATTTCTGCAGCAACTTTTGCCTGTAGCGCGCCAGTTCCGCCATAGAAGAACTCAACATCAATATCAGGGAATTCTTTATCCAAAATTGGTTGAATGGAAGCTATAATATCTTCATACATAGAAGTGTAAATCATTACTTTTTCTTTATCTTTCTTCCCACAAGCTGATAAACCCAATACTGTAATAACAGCAATTAATAATAATAGCCCTTTTTTCATAACTAAAAACCTCCTCAAAATTATTTTTATATTATAAAGAAATGTTAATTACTTAATTGCCACCTCCCTTTTAAATAGGAAATATAAAAAGCTTTACTAAGAGTACTCAATACTGCATTATAAAAAACTATGAATTCATCCATAATATCTTTATTCCTAATGCATCTAAATCTCTAGCAAAGCTTTTATAAGTCCTTATATTTTGTCGAAGATTATATAATATGTATAAATATTATATAAATTAATAATCCGTTTTGTATAATTGTAACATTAGTTAGACGGCATGTCAACTTATTAATGAGAGATTTTCACAACTGTAGCTAGAGTAATTACAGTTCAGCTTGCGGCACGGAGTAAGAAGTTACTTGCTAAGCTTATGGCATGGAGTAAGAAGTTACTTGCTAAGCTTGTAGCATAGAGTAAGAAGTTGCTTGCGATGGTTCTTTCATTGCAATGGTGGTTATATAATAGCCCCTAATGAAATGTGTAAAAGTGGATTGACTTTTGAGATTAACATAGTTATACTTATTTTATAATATAAATAAATAATCCAGTGATTAAGAATAGTAAGTATAGTGATTTATTTACAGAGAGCTGCGAGGGTGGAATGCAGTAACTAAGCCTATATTGAATGGACTTATAGGATCAGGAGGAACGGTTTACAACCTAGTAATGCCTGACGGGAAGTCAACCCGATATCAATGAACCTGTATGAGTATTTAGCTAATGTTTCATTAGTGAAGCGAAAGAATAGGAATATCTAATTTAGCTGAATACAACAATAGTACATGATGAGAGGGCAGGCGCGGTTGCGCTAAAATGCCAAACCGGGTGGTACCGCAGAAGTTTATAACGACTTTTGTCCCAGTAGAAATACTAGGATAAAGGTCTTTTTTATTTTTATTAATCAAATAGATGAAATAACCAAAACTAAAAGGAGTGTATAAAATGTTAGATGGAAAAAAGGTACTTTTTAGCGGAATGCAAGCTACAGGTAATTTAACTTTAGGAAATTATTTAGGAGCATTAAAAAATTGGATATCTTTAGAGAGTGAGGAGTATCAATGCTTTTACAGCGTTGTAGATTTACATTCTATCACAATCAGGCAAGATCCTGCAGAACTAAGAAAAAGGGCAAGAGCATTATTTATTCTATATATTGCAGCTGGATTAGATCCTGAGAAAAATTGCATCTATTATCAATCACATGTATCTGGTCATGCAGAACTTGGCTGGATATTAAACTGTTTTACTTATATGGGTGAACTGAATCGAATGACACAGTTTAAGGACAAAGCGTCAAAACATGCAGACAATATTAATGCCGGTTTATTTACTTATCCAGTATTAATGGCAGCAGATATTTTACTATACCAGACAGATGTGGTTCCGGTTGGTGTTGACCAAAAACAACATCTTGAAATTACAAGAGATATTGCAGGAAGATTTAATGAAATCTATGGCGATGTATTTACTATTCCTGAACCTTATATTGGAAAAGTAGGCGCTAAGATTATGAGTTTACAAGACCCTGCGAAAAAAATGTCCAAATCCGATGAGAATCCTAATGGAAGCATTTACCTAATGGATGACCCTGATTCCATTATAAGAAAGTTTAAAAGAGCAGTAACAGACTCAGATAATCAAATTATATATTCAGATGACAAGCCGGGAATTAAGAATTTAATTGATATCTATAGTTCAGCAACGAATAAAACAGTTGATGAAGTAGTAAAAGAATTCGATGGTAAGGGATATGGAGACTTTAAATTAGCCGTTGGAGAAGCAGTTGTATCTATTCTAAAACCAATTCAGGATAGAGTGGCAGAACTATCAAAAGATAAAGGGTATATTGATGGAATTATTAAGGCAAATGGGGAAAAAGCCAACTATTATGCTACTAAGACACTTCGTAAGGTACAAAAGAAAGTAGGTTTCCCAGAAAAAATTCGCTGATAGGAGTGTGGTATATGAAACTAGTATTTATGGAGGCAGATACTTTAGGAAGTGACATAGATTTATCTATATTTGATGAATACGGTGAAGTTATAAAATATAACAAATCCAATCCTGCAGAAAATGCGAACCGAATCCAAGATGCAGATATAGTTATTGCAAATAAAATTGCCATTAATGAAGCTTTATTAAGTAAGGCTAAGAACGTTAAATTAATCTGCCTTACAGCAACCGGAACTAATAATGTAGACTTTCATTACACCAATGGTCGTCATATAACCGTTACTAATGTAAAAAGCTATTCCACCAAATCTGTAATTCAGCATACCTTTGCATTATTCTTTTATGTATATGAAAAGCTAAACTTTTATGACCAATTTGTAAAAACCGGTGAATATTCCAGGAGGGATATATTTAGCTGCTTTGACTACAAATTTAATGAATTAGACGGAAAGACCTGGGGCATTATCGGTTTGGGCGAAATCGGAAGGGGAGTAGCAGAGGTTGCAAAAGCCTTTGGATGTAACGTAATCTATTATTCTACTTCCGGTAATAATTCCAATCCCGTATATACCAGGGTAGATTTTGATACTTTGCTATCCACTGCTGATATCATATCCATACATGCACCATTAAACAGTGCTACACAAAATCTCATGAATAAGGAAGCCTTTAGTAAAATGAAGAATTCAGCTATTTTATTAAATCTTGGAAGAGGTCCAATCATTAATGAAGAAGACCTTGCTAATGCTCTGGAACATGGAGAAATAGCTGGAGCTGGATTAGATGTAATCTGCATTGAGCCAATGTTGCCAGACAATCCATTATTAAGAATTCAAGACAGCAATAAACTAATCATTACCCCTCATATAGCTTGGGCAACCGTTGAAGCAAGAACTAGATGCGTAAAGGAAGTATATGAAAATATAAAGGCTTTCTTACATGGGGAAGTGAGAAATGTAGTAAGATAATGAAAGGTTAGCTTATTAAAAAGTTAGCTTATTAAATAGGACGCTTAGATCGGAAGAGCACACGTCTGAACTCCAGTC
>CALDJN010000455.1 GCA_937901695.1 uncultured Anaerocolumna sp. | reverse complement strand
AAAAATTGTGGTGTTTGACGAGGCGAAGCCGAGGAGTTCGCAATTTTTAAATATGTTTTAAGCGATTACTATCGTATTAGAACCATAGAATTTTTCAACGGAACAAGAAATATATCCCATGTCTACTCTCTAAGGTCTCATATAACCTATATTAGGCAAAGCGTCCTAATTTAATAAGCTAACTTTTTATATTACCTACAAGCCTTTGTATAAATTTCAATAACTTCTAGTTTTGTTGGCTGTATCGGATTACTTGGCATACAGGAATCTGCTAGTGCAAGGTCAGCTAATTTGGGGAAATCCTCTGGCTTTACATTTAGTTCTTTAAAACTCTTTGGAATTCCAACTTCATTGCATAAGTTTCTGATATACGCTACACTTGCCTCTACAGCAGCTTCTGGGCTCATTTCTTTGGCTCCGTTAATGCCTAAGGCTTCTGCTATTAGCTTATATCTGGGTTGTACATTTTTATCCTGTCCGTTAAATTCCATGATATATGGTAAAAGAACAGAGTTACACACTCCATGAGGAAGATTATAAAAGCCGCCTAAAGAATGTGCCATAGCATGAACCATTCCAAGTCCGCTGTTGGAAAATGCCATACCTGCTGTATATTCTGCATAAGACATCATATTTCTGCCTTCTAAGTCATCTCCCTTATATACGACTCTTGGAAGATAATCTTTTATGGTTTTAATTGCCCATAATGCATCTTTATCTGAAAGAGGATTTGCAAATCTTGATAATACAGCTTCAATGGAATGAGTCATAGCATCCATTCCAGTACAGGCAGTTAGTTTTTTAGGCATGGATTTCATAAAATCAATGTCATTGATTGCTATGCTAACCAGACAATTAGTATCAATCATAACCATTTTAGAGTGGGTACTTGGATTCGTTACAATATAAAAGGTAGTAACCTCTGAGCCGGTTCCTGCAGTCGTATTCACTACAACGATTGGCAGGGAAGGATTTTTTGATTTATTCACTCCTTCGTAACTTTCAATTTCTCCACCATTGGTCATTAAGATTCCTACTGCTTTGGCAGTATCTATTGCAGAGCCACCGCCTACTGCAACCAGATAATCTACTTCCAATGTTTTTGCTGCATTAGCACATTCACGAACTACATCAATAGAAGGATTTGGTTGTACCTGGTAGTAAATTGCATACTCGGAATCTGCTTTTAACAGCTCATTTCCAACCTTTTCTGCTGCACCTGATTGGTATAAAAATTTATCGGTAATAATTAATCCTCTTTTTAAGGATCTTTTTCTTAATTCTTCTGGTAATAATGTAATGGCACCTTGTCCAAAGAAACTGGTTACCACTGAGTTTATCCTGTGCGCATTCATAAAAACTCCCATCTGCGTGCCCCGGCACGCGTAAATATCAGTACGCTGAAAAATACTTTTTATTTTTCAACCTAGCCTTGATTCAAGTTCCTTAGCACCCTTTAATAAGGACATTCATTTGTACATAGGCGCAAATCGCTGGTTGAAATACTATTATTTTTTCAATTTACCCTGATATAGTTAAAATTCAATATTTCTATAGTTTTTTGGATCCATTCTTTTTAATATTGTCATTTCTTCTTTTGTTGGTAACGGAGTATATTCAATGCTCTTATACTTTACTTCAAAACCTGTATTGTCTATTACTTCTTGCAGACTTGAAGTCGGGTGAATGGTATCTAATAATAATTCGCCATTTTCATATTTAAAAACACATAGAGGTGTTACGATTCTATCTATATTACCTCTTGTTGTAACAAAATCCACCTTATTTACAAAGGTTCTTTTATCATGTTTTGTACGCCATATAATGGCACGCTTTGCAGTAGGAATAAGTACTGCGCTGCCTGCTCCACCCGGCATACGAACCTTTGGCTTATGATAATCACCTATGACGGAAGCATTGACATTACCTGTTTTATCAAACTGAATTCCGCTTAAGAATGCCACGTCCAGTCTGCCTCTCATAGATAAATCAAATATTTCTGCCAAAGGGAAAACTGCTACAGCCTGTTCATATAATTCAGCACCTGCGCTTGTATATTTTTCAAGGTTTTTCGGCTTTGGATCCACACCGCCGGGAATATTTAAGTAAACTGCTTCAGGAGCATGCAGCGCTTTTGCAAGCATAACGGCAAGCATAGGCATGTGGGAGGATACGCCATGAAATACATTTTCACCATTATGGATCAATCTTGCCATGGCGCATATCATAATATCCGAAACCTGATAATTTTCATTTTCAATTGTACTCATCATTTTTTACACCTGCCTTTTAATATCTTCGGTAATCTTCTGTCATAAAGTTATCCAGATAATCCTTTAATTCTTCTTTGTTTTTAATGGCTTTAAAGGCATCCAGATTATTACGATCTATGCTGTATTTTGAAGGGCAGGAACATGGAGCCGCTCCTTTTGGCATATGTACTACTGCGTTTACTAAAAAATGTGGTATATCCGCTTTATCTTGAGAAAATGCAAATTTTGAATCTGGTACAATGGTTTCTGTAGTAATGATTACTTTTTTTGCTGCTCTTGATAGCAGCACATCATCGTATTTTGGACCAAGGATTTTGGCATTTCCATTTTTATCAGCTTCTTGTACATGAATGATTACTACATCTGGTACAATTGCTTTTACTACAGTTACCAATTCCCCTGAGAAGGGATCTTGTATTCTTGTAAAATAATCATTTACTTCTATTAAATCACTAATTTGTAATCCTTTCACCGGCATAAATGGTATTCCGGCGGAAGCTGCACGTAATGCGGAAATTACGGTATAGCAGGCATGTTCATTTCCTTTTACAAGTCCATTTTGAACAGCTTTACGGTAGTGTCCTGCAAGGGAATACTCTGTTTCATAACTGATGAAACCGGCATCCACGCTGCTAACGCATTCTGCCAGGCACAACAAATCTACGTCCATAGCACCTGCTGTTTTTACAATATGCAAGCCTTTTTTCTCCTGTCTTGCAATTTCTCTAACTAGTGCCATTGGTGCACGATGTAAAACATTACCTCCAATACCAACGGTATCGTTATCATGTATTAATTCTACTGCTTGAGTCAGCGACATTAATTTATTCAAAGTTTTCATCCCTTTCTAAGACGGTTCTTAATAGTCAAAGCAGGTATTCCACTTGCCTGCAGGCAAGTTTATCCGCTTACAGAAGTGGGGGATTCCC
>CALDJN010000454.1 GCA_937901695.1 uncultured Anaerocolumna sp. | reverse complement strand
ATAGAAATATAAAAAAGAAACTTATAAAAGAAACTTATAAAAGAAGAAAAGAAGCCAAGATGCTTGCACCTAAAATAATATAGGAATATAATAAATTGGAGTCTCAGTAATAAAAAACTGACACTCCAATTTCTTACTTTAACTTAGTATTTAACCTATTCTTTTAAAAAACGAAGGAGATTATCTATGGTTTTTAGAAAAGCAGAAGAAGCGGATGTTTTTAATATTATGAATATTATAAAGCAAGCTCAGGATTACTTTAAAGAAAATGGAATTAATCAGTGGCAGAATAATTATCCTAATTCAGATACTATAAAAAATGATATTAAAAATAATAATTCATATGTTTTAACTGACAACGAAAGAATAGTTGGAACGGTAGCTGCTGTTTTTACCGGTGAAAAAACTTACGATATTATATACGAAGGTCAATGGCTAAGTAATAGTGATTATGTAACGATTCACAGAATTGCTGTGGATTCTACATTGAAGGGACAGGGTTTATCCACTGTTATTATTAATTATATAGAAGAAATGTCAATAAAAAAGGGAATAAAAAGCATTAAAGTGGACACTCACAGAGACAATACATCAATGCAAAGATTATTAGAAAAGAATGGATTTCAGTATTGTGGTATTATTTATCTGAAAGATAAAAGTGAAAGACTTGCTTTTGAAAAAGTTTTATAATATTAGGTGTTATTGCCATGAAAGAATCATAGCAAGCAATTTCTTTGGAGTTGTTTATACTCACGATATCCTGGTATTTTGATATTTAGTATCTTCATCATGTTTACACGACATATAATTGGCAAGATGATCTAATACCATATTTATGTCACCACTTAATTTTAGATACTCATATAGTATATTTGCAGATTCTCCAAGCTTTCTTTTATAATAAGCAATTTTATCAAGATAGGACTTTGTATTCTCAAAGTCTGATTTCCATTTTTCATTGTATATCAAAGTAAACAATATGGCTACCATAGTATTCAATTAAAGGAAGTGCTATACAGTGGAGTATTATAGTAAAATTAAAGTTATTTTAAAGTTTAATTATTTTTCCCTTTTAATTTTGGATATTTATTGCTATTATATTTAAAAGACAAAATCTAGAAGGCAAAATCCAGAAGAAATATTTGCAAAGGATACCAAGGAAGCTAAAAGGAGTTTTCATGAAAATAAGAGATTATTTATCACAACATAAATTAGTTATGGATGGCGCAATGGGAACTTATTATTCCAGATTAGTGAATAATGATAATGAAATATCAGAATACGCCAATCTGCATGTACCGGAGACTATTATAAATATTCATAAAAGCTATATAGAGGCTGGAGCAAAATTAATTCGAACCAATTCTTTTGCTGCCAATGGTGAAGCTCTTTCTATTACAAGTGCGGAACAGAAAAAAATAATCAAAGCCTCCTATGATATTGCCAAAAAAGCTGTGGAAGAAAGCAAAAGAGAAGTTTATATTGCCTGTGATATAGGGCCAATATCAGAAAGTGCCAAGACGGAAGAAGAGATATTAGAAGAATACAGGTTTATTTGTGATGTCTTTTTAAAAGAAAAACCAGAAGTTATTTTATTTGAAACATTTTCAAGTTTTAAATATATTCGAAATCTTGTTCCATATATAAAGGAAAAATCACCGGATACTTTTATTATTACAAACTTTTGTATGGACAAGAATGGATATACCACTGGTGGGATTAGCATAACCTCTCTTCTTAAAGAGTTGGCAAGTACCCCTGAAATTGATGCAGGAGGCTTTAACTGCGGAATTGGTTCCGGCCATATGTATCAAATACTGAAGAAAGTAAATTTTCCGGATAATAAATATATTGTAATTGCACCCAATGCAGGATATCCGGAACAACTTCAGAACCGAATGGTATTTATGGACAATGAAGGATACTTTACGGAAAATATGAAGCGAATTGCAGACCTTGGTGTAGATGTCATAGGTGGATGTTGTGGGACAACCCCTAACTATATTAAGAGCATTACTAGATATATTAATACCAATGACGTTAATCGAGAAAACAGAATAAATTATCTGGAACAGGTTACTTATATAAATGGTGAAGTTTCTGTAGAAACGAACTTAATGAATATAAATAGCCATAATGATATAAATAGCCATAATGATACAAATAATCATAGTGAAATAAATAATCATAATGATATAAATAATCATGAGGATATAAATAATCATGAGGATATAAATAATCATGAGGATGTGAATAATCATAAGGATATAAATAATTATAATAATTTAAATAACCATAAGGATATAAATAATATTACAAATAAAGTAATCTGTAAGAATAATCTCTATGAATTATTCAACACTGGTAAGAAAGTTATAGCTGTTGAGTTAGATCCTCCATTTGATGCAAAGGATGAGAAGATTCTTGATTATGCCAGAATTCTAAAGAATAAAGCAGATGTAATTACATTAGCAGATTCGCCTATGGGTAGAAGCCGAGTGGATTCTATATTGATGAGTGTTAAGATTGCCAGGGAAACAGGAATGGAAGTAATGCCTCATTTATGCTGCAGGGATAAGAATATGATTGCTATGCGTTCTGGAGTATTAGGTGCTTACGTCAATGGTATTCGTAATATTTTAGTAGTAACAGGAGACCCTATTCCTAGCGAAAACAGACAGTCTACTACGGGAGTATTTGATTATAACTCCATTCAGCTTATGGAATTTGTACAAGAAATGAATCGGGAACATTTTAGTGAAGAACCTATATATTATGGGGGAGCACTTAATTATGGTCGTGGAGATATTCATAAAATCATAGAAAAAATACAGAAAAAGATAGATGCTGGTGCCAAATACTTTCTCACCCAGCCTGTCTTTACTGAAGAAGATATTAACCGAATCAAGTATATTAAGGAAAAAGTAGATACTAAAATACTTTGCGGAATTATGCCTCTTGTTAGTTACCGTAATGCCAACTTTATTAAAAATGAAATTACAGGTATTCATGTTCCAGATGAAGTAGTAAATCGTTATCATCCAGATATGTCAAAAGAAGAAGCAGAGTGGGTGGGAGCAGAGATTGCAAATGAGATTATTGAAAAGCTTAGTCCTTTTGCAGACGGATATTACTTTATGCTGCCTTTTAACCGTGTTAGCTTAATGGATAAAATACTGGTGCCAGGCACCGGGTGCCTGGC
>CALDJN010000453.1 GCA_937901695.1 uncultured Anaerocolumna sp. | reverse complement strand
GATATAGATAATGTCTACATAAAAAATAGAATATTGAGGAATGTCCATTATTTAAGCAATAAATTTATATTATAAATCAATTATATGAAACTTTTAAAACCCAGTAAATAAGCCTATCACAAACAAAAGCAAAAGACCCATCACGCATTGTGATAGGTCTTTCACTAAAAAGGGGAGGATAAGTATTTAACTTTTCTTTGGTGTTGGTTGCGCAATCGTTTAACAAAGTTCTCATTTGTTGAAACGATCATAATTGGAGGGGGGATCCAATTATTGAATAAGATTACGCATCTTGTGTTATCTAATTTTATATGAATTAGATTAACTATAGTATGATACTGGTATTATATTTTTATACATAAAATAAATGAAAATTATTATTTATTCTAAAAGAATATTACAGATTATATTTTTTAGTCAATTAATTACTTGACGTAGCTTTCAAACCATGTTAAGTTATTAAAATATGATATACTTTAACGGATAGAAATCTGACTTAGCAGAAAGTGTATATCTGCTTTGTTGAATGGGAGAAACAGAAAGGAAGAAAGAAATGAGCTTATTACAAGAGTGGAGAGCTATTGCCTACGAACAAGAAAAAACTCCAAAGGAAGATCAACTATTTTGGGCAAATTATTTTAATATTGAAAAAGGTATCTACGAGCAGCTTCTAGCTGATCCTAATACTGTAGTAGAAGGAACAGTAGAAGAATTAGCTTCAAAATATAATACAAATTTATCTATGATGGTAGGTTTTCTTGATGGTATTAACGATAGCTTAAAAGTTCAAAACCCAATTGAGGAAATGGAGGCTACTACAAAAGTTAATTTAGGTTTTGACCTTGAAAAATTATACTTCAACATGGTAGGAGCTAAAGCTGAATGGTTATATGAATTACCAGCTTGGGATAATCTTTTACCGGAAGATAAAAGAAAAGAGTTATTTCGTACTTCTAAATTATCTGGTACTGTAATCAAAGATAAGAAAATTGGAAGAAACGACCCATGCCCATGTGGTAGTGGCAAGAAATATAAAAAATGTTGTGGTGCAAACCTATAAGAAGTTATTAATGCCCTTGTTCTCTTGTTGTATTAATAAAAATGCACAATAAAAAATGATTATCCAAACTGTCCAAGGTTAAGGATAATCATTTTTTATAACCATTTTGGGAAAGTATAAGTTTTAACCTTACCTAATATTGCTGATAAAATAAGGCTTTAATACTCTCCTACGTTTTAATACATACTGCTGCTGTTTCATTAGGTTATCATACACATTCACCAATTGCTTACCTACTTCTTTTATATCATTTTCTTTCACTACTTCATATCCCTGCTCTACTAAAGGTGGAAGGGTATGATTCATGATACCTTGTATCTTATTTTCAAATTGAAGCAAATCTTTTCCAGTATATATATTTACTCCATCTTTAAACCAACCTTGATAAATTGGGATGTCACGTATTAATACCGGGATTTTCATGGATAAGGCTTCTAATAATACAATACCTTCCGTTTCTTCATGGGTAAGGAATAAGAATAAATCACTGCCACTATAGGCATCTTTTAGTTCTTCCCTGCTTACGTAACCTGGAAAATAAAGATTAGGCAGCTTGGTTTCCACTGCTTTTTTTACTTCACTTGTTACAGTACTTAAATTGGTGTATCCAAACCATATGAATTTATATTCAGGCATTTCTTTTGCCAATTCAACAAAATCTAAGATACCTTTTCTTTCAATGTATAATCCTACCGAAATAATAATTTTATCTTGCTGGTTAAAATGATATTTTTCTCGAAAACGCCTGCCACCTTCTTCATCTCTTTTAAAAAAGTTTAAATCTATACCATTGGAAATATTAACGATTGGCTTTTTTAAACCATATCCTTCTAATATTCTTTTGGAATATGGGGTAGGTGTTATGACCACATCGCCACTGTTATAACATTTCATCAGCCATTTTTTAAAAAAAGGTGCAATAAAATTGGAACCACGGAAAGAATTTTTAAAATCCTCTTCTGTAGAATGTGCATGATACACTACCTTTTTCCCTTTTGCCTTGGCTATTTTAGCCATAAGAAGAGAACTTGGAAAGACAGTATTAATATGTACAATATCATACTCCTCTTTTTTATTAGTAGTGTAAGAGATATGATTATCTTCTAATGCTTTGATTTGATGATAAATTGCCCTTCCTACACCACTTTTTTCAACCATTTTAAGATGGTCGGAATGTAACAATATTTTCATGTATATTCTCCTCTAACTATTTATTAGATTAAATTTAATAAGTAGCTTCTAATAGTTGTCAAACCAAGGCTATAAATTGCAATAGACGCTGGTTTTCCAAGTAATATAATTGTCACAAACTTTTTTAATTTCATCTTTGTAAGACCTGCAACATAACAAAGCAAATCATCTGGTGCAACTGGAAAAAATATTGCCAAGGCAAACATAGTATCAAATTTCCTGCCTCGATTAATCCAACCAATATATTTGTTATATGCTTTTTCTCCTATAATTCCTTTTACAAAATCCTTTCCATATTTTTTAGAAAGTAGAAATACTATAATGGAACCAAGACATATTCCAATATAATTATATAAAAAACCAATCCATGGACCAAAAATTACAATTCCTGCAACGCATCCAACTGCTCCCGGTATAATAGGTACTACTACCTGGGCAATCTGTATGAAAACAAATATCAGACCTGACCATATTCCAAAGCCTAATATAAATTTTCGAAATGTTTCTGTAGAAGAAAACAATCCGGTTTTATATCCATATATAATGAAAATACAAAATATGATTAATCCTATCCAAGTACTGAATTTTAATAAAAAATTTAGAATTTTTCTTCGCATCTTATCCTTTTTCCTTATTCTATATTTATTCTTCCATTTTCCTTAGTATAAAGGATGTATGTAAATTATAAGTAACTTTTTGATGAACTTTATATTATATTAATCTTTAGATTTTCTTACAATTCCAAGTTTAATTAAAACTGGTAACTTATGTTTTGGATAATCACCTCCATTTGTTTCTAATAATAATATTCATATTACGTTGTTTTCAGCTGCATAAAAATTTTTATCATTAATTTGTTTCTATTAATAATAACGATATTACGTTAAAAAAATCTTCAATTAAAAGTCTTCAGTAAAAAGTTTTCAATAAAAAGTCTTCAATAAAAAGTCTTCAATAAAAAGTCTCTAATAAAAAAATCTCCAATAAAAAAATGGGGGCTGTTACAAAACAAAAAATTTGTCATTCTGAGAGCAAATTCAGCTTGCTGAATTATGCTCGAAGAATCTCACTTTAAAATGAGATTCTTCGCCCTTTGGGCTCAGAATGACAGTTTTGCAACAGTCCCTAATTGGATAATTGGATAATTTAATAATTTAATAATTTAATAATTTATAATTTAAAAATTTATCATAAATAAATAATCAACGGATTTGGTTAATGTCTCCTTCTTGGGAAAGATGGTAACGTAATAAGTTCCTGCAGGAAGTACGCCATCAATAATAGCCATTACGGCATCTTTTACATTTTTAGCTGTTGCTACTTCTACTACTTTCCCATTCTCATTCATAATTGTAAAATATACATCACCAATGTTTTCTGATGAATGAAGTCCGGCAACTTGAACCTTGGATGGAGCGGCTAAATCAATACGATAATAGTCTATTTCATTTGGAGCTATCACTCCAGAAACCGTAGACCCTGATTTTATTATCTGGCAGGTATCTTTACTTCCACTTATTGAAGAATCTTCATATAAAATAGAGGAACTTGAAGTCTTTTCATAAAATTCCCCAACGGTCATTGGATTTGCAGTACTTACTTGATAAATCTGGGGAAGGTATATTGCAAAGTTTAAATTCTGACCATCTACTAAATACATGGTATTAATTCCAATTACTTCTCCATATGCATTGAGTAAAGGACCACCGCTATTTCCTTTGGACATACCTGCATTGGTTTGTATAAAAGTGATTCCTTCTAATTTACGTAAACTATTAGTTACTATACCATTAGAAAATGTGTCAGTAAATCCAAGGGAACTACCGATGGTATAAACATTTTCTCCTACTGTTATTCCATGCTGATTAAGTTTTAACATATCATTAGTAGTTGGTATACGAAGGATTGCTATATCTAAATCTTTGCTATAACCTAGGACATAGGAAACATCATAGTTTTTACCATTACGCATATGTATACTAATGGTACTTGCATTTTCGATTACATGATAATTGGTAACAATTGTACCGTTATCAATAAAAAAGCCCGTTCCCAGTCCTTTATTGGTATTTATCTGTACGGTAGCTGATACACATTTTGCATAGATTTCTTTTGCAGTCAATTCATTTTTGTCATCTTTTATAATATCTTTTACTGTAACATGAATCTTTAATTCTTCATTGTTCTTGTTAGAAGTTATAGTTATAGTGGCTGAACCATTCTTTTTAGGAATGATAGTTAGAGGAATATTACTATCATCCCTTTGTCCAAATTTACAGCCTAAAATCTTTGGATTTGATACATGATAAGCTAATACTTCATCTTCTGATGGATTTTTTGAGGATATTGTTAACCGGGTATTCTCATAAATGGTTATATCAGTATTACTGGCATCAAGCTGTTTATCTACTACTGTAATATAGCACTTATATGTTTTTCCATTATTCTTTCCTGTAATGGTTGCCTTTCCTAAAGCTTTTGCCATAACCAGACCTTCACTGTTTATGGTAATGACAGAAGAGTCAGAACTACTCCAGGTTACTTTTCCTGAAGAGCCATTAATGGAAAGTAAATGCACATCTGCTATATCCATTTCTAATTTTTTATTATTTATTTCCAGATTCTTAACAGTTACTTTACATGAATAAGTCTTAGAACCAATGGTTGCTGTTATTGTTGTGTTTCCTTTCTTTATTCCTTTTACTTTACCAATTGAAGAAACCGTTGCTATCTTTGTATTAGCTGAGGTCCAGACTACCTTATCCTTAGTTTCGTTCACTTTCAAAGTATATGTACTTCCAACATACAAAGTGATCTTAGATTGATTCAGCTTAACGGTAGCAGCTTCTGCAAGTTCATAGTTCATAAGCGGCAGGGTTATGGGAACTGCAAGGAAGGAAGTTGCTAGTAAGATTGTTATCACAAGCTTTTTTATTTTTTTCATTAGTAATCTCCTCGTAAAAAACATTATATTTGTAATTATTTAAAGTAATATTAAATCTTATATTCACTTTTATCAAGTAAAAGTGAATAAATACCTTATGAAGCTGTTGCAAAATAAAAAATGTCATTATTATGAAAGTGTGTCATTGCCATGAAAGTGTGTCATTGCTATGAAAGTGTGCCATTGCTATGAAAGTGTGTCATTGCTATGAAAGTGTGTCATTGCTATGAAAGTGTGTCATTGCTATGAAAGTGT
>CALDJN010000452.1 GCA_937901695.1 uncultured Anaerocolumna sp. | reverse complement strand
ATTTTAACTTAAATTGAACTTTTTTCTCGGAATCAATTTAAGTTAAAATAAGTCCTGTAAAATATATTATAGCATTACATTACTAATAAATCAATTATATTATGTTATGTAGATTGGTAAAAACTTCTTTAGGAACTACATACCAAACAACAAATGAAATGAAGAGAAAAGCAGCCTTTAAAAGGAACTTGTTTTAATAAAAATACTTACTACCAGTTGACCTTTACTCCCAAGGAATGTCATAATGGTAGTGTAACATATTGCTATATTTTAAAATACCCGGTAAATCTTCAAAGTACATGGAAGTGAAAATTAAGGAGGCTAAATCATAATGTTGTCCATACAAATAGCAGCAAATATTGTCAAAGAAGTGAATTCTGTAATTCCATTAAAAATTAACATTATGAATGAAAAAGGTATCATCATAGCCAGCTCTGACCCATTACGAATAGGCAGCTTTCACGAAGGTGCCCTGCGAATCATAGAAAATCAGATTGATGAAATTACAGTTCACTATGATGGAGAATTTGATGGAGCTTTACAAGGAATTAATTATCCCCTTAAACTACAGGGTTATATTATAGGGGTTTTAGGAATTACAGGTAAATACGAAGAAATCGTAAAAAGTGCATTGATTATTAAACGTATGACTGAGCTTGTTCTTGAAAATACCTACTCCGTAGAGCAAAAGCAGCTTCAGGAAGATGTATGTAACCGTTATCTTTCTGAATGGTTAAATGGGGAAGCCAAGAATATAACTACCGATTTTATAAAGCGAGGTAAGGCTCTCGGATTTGACATTACAATACCCCGCCGCATTTTGGTCTGCAGCTTTTACATTCGTAATAATAGTCAAAACTTACAAACCATGCAAATTATCGAACAAGCAGAAAAGTATTTGAAGAAAAGTGTATCTAACTTAGACCCATTAAATCTTTATTATAAAGCTGGTTCTTCCCTTGTATGTGCAGTTACTGCAATATCTGATGCAAATGTAGAAACATTGGCAATAGAACTAAAAAAACAGGTAGAAGAAAAATTTCCTGTTTATCTTGCAATCGGAATAGATAGTAAAGTAGATAATTTTGAATTTATCCAAACAGCCTTGATTCGTGCACAAAAAGCAAATAACGCTTGCATGCGAACACATAAACGTGATATCCGATTTTATGATGATCTTAATATGGAGGTCTTTACCGATGAGATTAGTGAATTAACCAAGCAAGAATTTATACATCGAATCTTTAAAGGTTTTTCCAATGACGAAATCCGCCATTCCATGGTATTACTAGAGACTTTTTATGATTTAGAAGGTTCTATAAACCAAGCATCAGAACGTTTGTTTATTCATAAAAATACACTTCAGAACAAATTGAAACGCATAGCAGAACGAACAGGCTATGACCCTAGATCCATTCGACATTCATCATTGTTTTATATTGCAATTTACTTTTACAGGGATATTTATGATAGTATGCAGAATTTATAATAAATAGCACTGCCTCTTTCTGAAATCATTCGTACTAATATGAGTAAAAAGTCCTATACTAATTAAATTATGAATAGTGCTGCATATATACACTATTTTGCGTCAACTGCCCGAGCACATTTTGTGAGGCGGAGCGTTTTGAATGTGGGAGGGAAAAGTAGCAAATACTATATATAGCAGCACCTATTCATTCAATAAACTATATTTTAGACTTTTTACTTATCTACTTTAGCATTAATTATTATATTAATTGCTTATGATGTTATATGTAATAATATAATAAGGTAATACTTGTCCCCTGTAACATTGTTATTAAGTGGTATATAAGATAAAATAATCATATAGAACTTTTGGTGGTTTACATTGGAATAATCGTTGCAGTTCAACCTGCAGCGATTATTCAATAATAATGAAGGAGGATTTTGTTATGTCAGGTGTTCCATTAATTATTGCTTTTGTAATTGCTATTATTCTTATGATTGTTGCAATTTCAAAGCTAAAGATTCATCCATTTATTTCCATTATGACCATTTCTCTACTTTTTGCGATTGTTGCAGGAATCCCGCTTACTGATATTCCTGGGGTCATCGGTACTGGATTCAGTAATACGTTTAAGAGTATTGGTATCGTAATCATATTAGGTGCATTAATTGGTACCTTATTAGAAAAGACAGGTGCAGCTCTTAAGATGGCAGACTGTGTTGTACGTTTGGTAGGAAAGAAGAATCCAGAACTTGCAATGCTTATTATGGGCTGGATTGTATCAATTCCGGTATTTTGTGACAGTGGATTTGTTATCCTGAATCCAATTCGTAAAGCACTGGTTAAGCGTACTAGAAAATCTTCCGTAGCATGTACTGTAGCACTTTCCATGGGTCTTTATATTTCCCACTGTTTTATCCCTCCTACACCTGGTCCAATTGCTGCTGCAAATACATTATATGAAGGACTTGGTCAGGAAACGAATTTACTTCTTGTTATGGGTTTTGGTGCTGTCTGTTCCATACTGCCTCTTATAGTAGGTTATTTGTTTGCAATCACTATAGGTAAGAAGGTAAAGGCACATGATGAAGCAGATGCAAGTGGAGATCAGGTTAGCCAGACTTATGAAGAACTAGTTGCAAGTTATGGTAAACTTCCTAATGCATTCCTTTCCTTTGCTCCAATCATTGTTCCAATTATACTTATGGGACTTTCTTCTGCCCTTGCAATGGCTGGTAAGCCTATAGCAATTATAACATTCTTTGGAACTCCAATTATTGCAATAGCTGTAGGTGTTGTTTTTGGACTTATCTTACTGGCAAATCAGAAAAAGACAAAAGAATTCTATGAAATTACCAATGATACGCTCAAGGTTACTGGACCTATCCTATTTATCACTGCAGCAGGCGGCGTTCTTGGTAATGTAATTGCTTCCTCTTCCATGGTTGATTTTATAAAGGATAATTCCACTGCATTATCCGCACTTGGTTTATTATTCCCATTCTTATTATCTGCAATATTAAAGACAGCCCAAGGCTCTTCTACTGTAGCACTGACTACAACAGCAGGCATAATTGCTCCAATGCTTACAACTATAGGGCTTGGCTCATCTACATTAGCTGCTTTAACCGTTATTGCAATTGGTGCTGGTGCTATGACAGTTTCACATGCAAATGACAGCTATTTCTGGGTAGTAACGAATTTTGGTGAAATGGACGTTGAAGACGGATATAAAACCCAAACATTGGGTACTCTCTTGATAGGTATTGCTGCAATTATTAATGTATATATTGTTTATTTTGTAATAAGGTAATGAATCCATAATTACTATACAAAAAGGAGCCGTATTCTTGAATCTAAGAAATGATGCACAACTAATTATTGAAGCAGCAATTACATCTGCACTTCCAGATAATGCAGTTAAAAAAGCATTGGAGGGAGAAAACTTTTCTAATGGGAAACTTCTACTAGTTGCAATTGGTAAAGCTGCTTGGACTATGGCGGAAGCTGCCTGCAATATACTTAAAAACCAGATTGATGATGGCATTGTAATTACTAAATATGACCACGCTAAAGGAGAATTGCCTCATATGCACATCTATGAAGCAGGACATCCGGTTCCAGATACTAATTCTATTTTAGCTACCGAACAGGCAATTCGTCTGGTAACGGGACTTTCTTCCAACGATACAGTGCTACTGCTTATATCTGGTGGTGGATCAGCCCTTTTTGAGAAACCTCTTATTCCTTTGGAAATGTTGGAAGATTTAACGAAACAGCTTCTTGCAAGTGGTGCTAATATTGTAGAAATAAATACAATTCGTAAGCGTTTATCCGCCGTAAAGGGCGGAAAATTTGCAAAACTATGCGAACCAGCACGTGTATTTTCAGTAGTTTTATCTGATATTATTGGCGATCCCCTTGATATGATTGCTTCTGGACCTGCTTATCCGGATACCTCTACTTGTGATCAGGCAAGAGAAATCTTAACAAAATATGGTTTAAAATTACCAAAAGAAATAGAAAAATTGATAGATATAGAACCACCCCATCACCTTACAAATGTAACCACTAAAATTACCGGCAGCGTCACTCAGCTTTGTGAAGCCGCTAAAACTAAATGTATAGAATTAGGCTATGAACCGATTGTACTTACAAGCAGCCTCTCTTGTGAAGCACGTGAAGCAGGAAGTTTCCTCTCTTCTATTGCAAAATACTATAGTAATACGAATAAATCTCTTGCTTTTATAGCTGGAGGTGAGACTGTGGTACATGTAAAAGGTAATGGACTTGGAGGTAGAAATCAAGAACTGGCTTTGGCATCCGCTATAGGTATAGCTGACTTAAAGAATGTTGCGATTTTTTCCGTAGGATCAGATGGAACCGATGGACCAACCGATGCTGCTGGTGGTTATGTGGATAGTAACACACAAAACGTCCTTGAAAGTAAAGGCATTAACATCTATAGAGTTCTTGAAAATAATGATGCATATCACGGGCTTCTGGCATGTGATGGACTTATTAAGACAGGTCCCACCGGTACCAATGTAAATGACTTGTCCGTTCTATTGATAAAAGGTAAGCTATGAATAAACCCACTTGTTTTTCATCGCTTACGATGAAAGAATAATTTAAAGACTGTTGAAAAGGATTGTTTATACCAGATATTGACCTTCATTTCAGTAATTCTACTAACAAAGATTACAAAAATGGATATTGTGGAATCCATTGAAGCAGTTGAGTGTTCAATTTTTATTAGTACAGCTGCCAGCTTGGCTGTACCATGAAATCTGAGGCGGCTTTGAAATAACACTCAAAGCCGCCGTTACCTATTTCAAGTCACTAAATTAACCATTCCTCCGGATGATTCATTAACTTTTGAAGTTCATCTATAAATAATTTAATATGGTATCCATCTGCAGCAGCGTGATTAATCGTGATTGAGATTGGCATTTTAATATTCTCGCCTTCATATTTAAATCCGCCTAAAATGAACATTGGAGCTAAATATCCTTCAATATTCTGCATATGAATGGAACAACTATTAAAATTTAACCATGGGCTACAAGAAATAATATAACTATTATCAGGTGGATTCCCTTTTGATGTTATGAAATTATGTTCATGCCCGTATTTTTCTATATCATCTAAGTAACCTTTATTAAATTCTTTAAAATTTTCTTTATACTCTGTCCAAAGGAATGAAAACGTTTTATTGTCTTCATGAAACACTGAATATTGCGGATGTAAACAATCAAAATAGCCGATTCCTGTATCTTTTACAGCCATCCTAAATTCAATAAAGGCAGTAATTGTTTTGCTTATTAAATAGAGACATGTCGGAAAAAACTTTATTTCTTTTTTCTTCAATTGTTGCTTTAGTATCGTAACATCCAAATCTAAAGAAACTGAATAAGATGTTGGTGTTACATATTCAGCATAGTATTGATAAGTTTGCGCCCTTGCCCACGTGTCCATATCTATCAATGTAAAATTGTTTTCCAAAGTAATCACTCCTTTGACAGGCATAGCTACCCAAATTCTTTAAGAATCTCGTTTTCCCAATTACCTTTGTTGACTTCCACCGTTAAATTTTCTTTATGTATCTGCATATGTTTTTTCCCCTCCCTCATAAATTCTTAATCAACTGACCAGGTCAGAAGATTTCCAAGAGGAATTTTGAACCCCAAATACTGATACATTTTAACATCATTATCGGCACAACTAACCCGTAATGAATATATTTCCTGTTGCTTACACCAATCGAAAACATATTTCGTAAGCAGCTTTGAAATACCTTTCTTACGAAACAAAGGTTCAATGAAGAAATCTTCAAATATACCGCTGCACTTGCACTGAAATGTAGAAAATGTTATGGAGATGGAACACATTCCTACAACTCTTGTATTTCGCTTGGCAACAAAGAAATTAATTTTTCCTTGTTCTATAGCATGAATAAGCTGTTCTTGCTGTACATCACTTAAAAATTCTTCTCCAATTTCAGCTTTATACCCATTTTGAAGATTACAAATCTGCCAGTAATCTTCCTTTTTTAATTCTTCACAAAATATCAATCGCCATTATAAATATTTGACAAGGATTCCACTCATCCCATAATGTAGGGAAACATTCGAATTCTTTAAAACCTAATTTCTTATAAAATTGAATAGTTTTGTCATATTCATCGTAATAACCTTCTTGTACTGTTTTTACCTGTATAAATGAATAGCCATGTTCTTTTGCATAAGAATAAAATGCTTCAAATAATTTCTTCCCAACTCCATTATCATGTATTGCCTTTAATACTCCCATAACATAGATTTCAGCTGTGTCTGAACTAGTCGCTTTTAAAGTAATAAACCCTTTTGCTGTATTATTTTCAATCTCTGCCCAAAAAGGTAGTTCCTGACTGCATCTTACATATTCAGTAGTACTGTCCGGTAAGCCAAACCAATCAGGTAAATCAGCTAAGATAGTACTTGAAATCAATTCTTTTTGCTTCTTGTCTTCAATATAAATAACCATTAAATTCCTCCTTAAAATTATGGAGGTATTTTAAAGTGTATCCCCCATTCACTATTCTCATGTTACTTATTTTACTTTCCCCTTTTATTCATAGTAAAAAACCTCTATTCTTTGAGTATTAAATATACCGATGGTTTCTATTTCCTTTTTTACTCAAACTCCAAAACAATATTCCCATAAATATCGCTGTATCAATTAACAGAATAATGGTAACATGCTCCAATATCCCAGCAATGTATAGAATGGTGAATATCTCAACAGAAAGAGCAACAAAACACATAAAATTAGTTATATAGTTAGTAATGCCTTCACTATCAAATACATTAATTTGTAACCATCTCCTAATAAAAGGTTTTAATATGAATCGGATAATAATACAGAACAAAGGATATGCAAATATAAATTCCTTTGCTACTAACGAACTAACTTTTCCTTCACTCCATTGTATGGGTATTTTTTCTGGCAGGATAGGATATATGAATGCAGCAGCAATTATGCATAGTGCGGTAATCAACCCCCATGTAATAAAACCACCCCACATACATATGAAACTTATGGAATCCAGCTTAAATACTTTATGATATTTATTCCAATAATCATCAATATTATCGGCATATTGTTCCACTTTCAAATTATTAATATTTAAATTATCAGATTGTAACATTTTAGAGCATGTAGCTTTTGCTAATTGCAGCTCTTCTATCTGAGCATCAAGTATTTGAATTTGATTAGAAATAATTTCATACAATCCAATTTCTTGAACCAATATTTTTCTTACTTCTTCTATAGAAATATCCAAAGTTCTTAAAAAAGCAATTTTTTTAATTTTCTCAACATCTTGCTCTGAGTATTCTCGATATCCATTGTTTACATTTCTATCTGGGTCTATCAGTTTTTCTTTTTCATAAAATCGTATATTTGAACGACTTAGACCTGTCTTTTCTTCAACTTCTTTTATTGTCATAGAAAACTCCTTACTTGTTTGATTTATAAATAATACACCTTAGTTCTTCTCATGTATGCATTCTAAAGTATAAACAAGGTTTACAGTCAAGTGTTTTTATACAATATCTCTTAAATTATAGACCATCTAATTGAAAACTCAATGCCCCATTATCATTTTAATAAGTTTAAGATTTTTAGTATTGTAAGGTGCATAGCGTAATGGTATGTCAAATATATTTTTATTTTTTAGCACGCTCTTCTCATGTGAAAATGTATGGATACTATATTCTCCATGATAATTACCCATACCACTGCTGCCAACACCGCCAAATGGCAAGTTATGATTTGCAAGATGCATAACCGTATCATTCACACAACCTCCACCAAAGGAAACCTCCCTCAACAACTTTTGCGTATAAGTTTCATCCTGACTAAATATATAACAGGCAAGAGGTTTTGCACGTTCCTTAACGGTACGTATGGCTTTATCTATATTGTCATAAGACAAAATCGGAAGTATGGGTCCAAAAATTTCATTTTTCATAATCTCACTCTCAAAGGTAGCCTCTGTAAATATGACAGGTTCAATTTTATATGTTTTCTCATCGCTCCTGCCACCTATTTTGTTAGCTTCCCTTTGAATGAGTCCTTGTAATCTTTCAAAATGATCTTTGCTTATAATTTTGGGATAATTATCATTTTCTAATGGATTACCATACATACTGCTTATTTGCTTAGTCATCTGTTCTATTAGTTGCTGCTTTACTGTACTATCAACTAAGACATAATCAGGCGCCACACAAGTTTGCCCTGCATTTAAAAGTTTACCCCATATAATACGCTTTGCCGCCAGTTCAATATTGGCACTTCTATCTACAAAACAAGGGCTTTTTCCACCTAGCTCCAAGGATAATGGTGTAACATGTTCACTTGCTGCATGCATTACTATTTTACCTACTCGTTCACTTCCCGTAAAAAATATATAATCATATTTTTCATTCAAAATCTCATCATAACTATGCTCGTCACTAACACAGTATGCGTATCTGGAATCAAATGTCTGATTGATAATGTCTGTAATGATAGCAGTTGTCTTGGCACTATTTTTAGATGATTTAATCACAACGCAATTAC
>CALDJN010000451.1 GCA_937901695.1 uncultured Anaerocolumna sp. | reverse complement strand
CTCAAATCAACCATGGTATTTCAATATAGCATTTGAAAAATGTAACAGTCATTTTTCAAATGCTATATTGAAATACCATGGTTGATTTGAGTGCCGAAAGTTGTTTACACTATTCATTCAATAAACCATATTTAGACTTTTGGCACTCAAATCATGGTTTATCCTTAACAAAATATCCTCTCTAAACAACTTAAAAACTGCCTCTTTCTATCCTTTTGTTCTACAATTCCAATTAACTTTTGAATATTTCTTTGAGGTACCCATGACTTCTTACTGTTGTAATAGAAATTAGTTATCTTCCAGAACTTTTCAGGATATAACAATAAAATATACAGCAACTTCTGTTCATCCTTACTTAATGGCAGTATATTATTATATGCCTCTAATATCATACTTCCAAAATCCAAGTCCCAATCGTTTTTCTCCATTACTTTTCGCATAAATTGATACAAATCTGTAACTTGAATTCCAACACTGGCTTTGTCAAAATTAGTTGTAGCCATATTGGTATTTATAGTTGGACTTCGAAGTCCTGCTGCTGATAAAGCCTCCTTATGTTCTTTATAAGGCGTATTGCTTAAATCTATGGATTTATCATAACTAGACAAATTATTCTGGTCATAAGGCATTCGATTAACCTTAAGCATGATAACATTATGATAAGTGTAATTTCCATGACATATATGCCTGTTCAAAGTAGCTTCTTGTAACATGGTCCTGTAATTTGAATTATCAAGTAAGCGGGTTGCTTCCACTGCCTGCTCGTAAAAATCATCATAACAGTTCATATAACACATTTCGAACTCGTTTTTTTTTCTTTTTTCACGAATATAACTCCTAACTCTCTTTAGTTCTCTATTCCTTTTTTCAAACAGCTCGATTAGATTCCCACTGGAATTATGTAATACCTGATCCTCATTTATATTTACTTCACGTAATAAAGAATGGATGAAAGCAAGATTGGTAGCAGCATCTGCTACATCTGCTTCATCTCTTAAATTACATTCTTCTCCTGGGAACCAGTTTTTTAAAACATAGCGATTATTCATAGAATCCTCAGTAATAATCTCACCGACGGCATTTCGTACGTATAAATCTACATAGGGGTAATCTTGTTCACTTAATTGCTCAAGAAGAATATTCTCAAATTCTACACGGTTTTTAGAACTCTCAAAGCTCTTCAATAGCTTGAGTCCCTTATCCGTCTCTAGGATTAGCGCCCCTCTGATTCTATACGTACTATAGATTTTTATATCATATTGCCGAAATACCTCTTGGTTTTTATCCTCCATAGGAAAGCCTCCTGACCCAAACTATTGCACCGCTCCATAGGGGTGTCTCTCTCTAATCCTATGATAAAAGATTATATTTCATGACAGGAAATGCTTTGATTTTTAATAAAAAATATGAAGTATTCAACTTGAGTAACCCAACAATTGACAAATGCCATGAATTTATGTATAATTATTTTTACATTTATTCATGTTACCTGCTTTATATCGTATACTATTGGCAGTGCAGAAATGAAGATGCTATGATTGAAGATAAATGGCAAAACGCAGAAAAGGGGAATCCGTATATGAATCCATTTAAAATAAATATTCCTGATAAAGTTAAATCCATATTATGTAAGCTTCATGAAGCCGGTTATGAAGCTTACATCGTAGGTGGATGTGTTCGTGATACATTATTAGGGAAAGAACCCCATGATTGGGATATAACCACTTCCGCAACCCCTGGCGAAATTCAACGTGTTTTCAGCCATTATCAGCAGATACTTACCGGTCTTAAACACGGAACAGTTATGGTGTTAAACCATGGTGAAATGATTGAAATAACAACCTATCGAATTGACGGAGATTATTCCGATGGCCGAAGGCCGGACAAAGTATCTTTTACTACAAGCATCATTGAAGATTTGGCTCGCAGAGATTTCACCATAAATGCCTGTGCAGCCACAGACATTCAATTAGTGGACCCATTTGGCGGAAAAGAAGATTTAAATAAACATTTGATACGATGTGTAGGTAATCCAAAACACCGTTTTACCGAAGATGCTCTTAGAATATTAAGGGGAATTCGTTTTGCTTCGGTATTAGGCTTCCAGGTTGAAGAAGAAACCAAGAAGGCAATGTTTGAATGTCTTAGTTTGATTAAAAATGTATCCCAGGAAAGAATAACAGTTGAATTTTGTAAAACTATTCTAGGATTTAATGTAAAAGATACTCTATTAGAATTCTTTGATATTTTTGCTTATATTATACCAGAAATCAAGGATTTATATGGGTTTGACCAGCAAAACAGACATCATATCTATAATGTATATGAGCACTCTTTAGTCGCTGTTGAATCAATTGAAAGTGATATCGTACTAAGAGCAACCATGTTCTTTCATGATATAGGGAAACCACGATGCTTTACTGTAGACGAAAATAAGGAAGGGCATTTTTATGGACATCCTGAAATTTCAGCACAGATAACGAATAAAATATTACGCCGAATGCGATTCTCTAATACAGATATCCATAATATAACCCAACTAATCAAATATCACGATACAAATATTACAGCCAACTCTAAAAGCATTAAAAGACTTCTAAACAAAATAGGCGAAGAACAGTTCCGCAGACTTTTGAAGGTTAAAAAAGCAGATGTATTAGCCCAAAATCCTATATATTCAAATAGGAATCTGGGATTACTTAAAAACATCGAAATAGTGTTAAACAATGTTATAGCTGATAATTCTTGTTTCTCGCTGAAGGATTTAGCAATTAATGGTGATGATTTAATTCAGCTTGGCATACCCAAGGGAAAGGAAATAGGTATTATTTTAAATCAATTGTTAGACTTGGTAATTCAGGAAGAAATCCATAATACCAAAGATGCTTTAATAGGTAAGGCAAAACATATGTTTTTGCAATAATAGCACCAAACATAGAAAGACCACACCGGGGGATAAAACCTTTCGTGTGGTCTTTCTACTATATGACGAGCGTCAAAAGTCTTCAGTTAATTAAATTATGAATAATACTGCATATATATTCCACTTCACGTTGACCAGCTGAGCACATTTTGTGAAGTAAAGCGTTTTGAACGTGGGGGGGTATCAGATGCTAAAGCATCTGCGGCAGCAAAATAGTATATATATGCAACACTATTCATTCAATAAACTATATTAGAGTTTTGCCACGCAAATCATTATATTAGACTTAACAACTTTCTTCAAATTATTTAAATACTAGTTGACAATATAAGATTCATCGTCTATTATTATGTAAGTAAGCACTTACATAACCACTGATAAGTTTACATTTATTGAAAGGAGTATACTATGGCAAACAAAGGTTCGCAGAAAAGAATGACGAAAGAAGATAGAGCTAAGCAAATACTTGATGCAGCTATGACCGTATTTGTAGAGAAAGGATTTAATGGGACAACCACTTTGGAAATAGCGGAAGCAGCAGGCATATCAGAAGTAACATTATTTCGGCATTTTTCAACCAAGCAGGAGATATTTCTAGAAGGAATTAAGCCTATTTTATACAGTACATTAGAAGAGTCAATAAAAACCTCAAACGGGATGAAACCAAAGGAAAAATTAGAGTATATTCTCTACGAAAGAATCCGGCTAATTTCAAACAACCATAAAGTAATTAGATTAATCCTAATGGAAGCGCCACTTCTATCGGAGTTAGGAAGTGAAAACTTTATAGAAAAGATTTTAGTGATTTTGAAAGATATGCTAAAGGAAATAGGAATACCTGATGAAAATGAAGACTCCGCTTTGAGGCTGCTTATGGGTACCATATTGTCCTATGTATTTATCAATGATACAAGTGAAGAAAGCATTAAAAGTTATGTTAATAAGATAACATCCCTTATGGTGCACAACTTTAGTTTATAAGCTGATAAGCTACTACTAAGATTACGGAGGATATGGACTATGAAAAAAGTATTTACCTGGATGGGTGGTCTAATCGAAAAGCATCCAGTCAAAGTATTATTGGCAACAATTGTTCTATTTGCAATATTAATTGTAGGTGTATCAAATATTGGAATGGCAACAGGCAATGAAACTTTAGTACAAACGGATAATGAAGTATATATATCCAATAAAGATATGGAAACAGAATTCGGCGGGGATTCTATCCTGGTACTTTTTACAGATGATACCGGTGATAATTTGTTATCCTTGGAGAATATACGTAAGATGTGGAATGTTGAGCAAAAGTTCAAATACGAAGAAAATATTTTTTCTTTTATGAGCCCAGCAAGCATTGTTCATCAAATGACAGAAATGCAGAGTGAAGAAATAAAGAATCGTGTACTCTCCTTAAGCCATGGACTAGAAGAAATGAGTTCAAAAATGATCGATATTGGGAATAATCTGAATTCTAAGGAAATGATGGATCCTAAAAAAATCGAAAGTAAAATAAATGGTCTGGCACAATCCACGGAAGCGTTTCAAAATCTTATAAACGGGCAGAACAAATTGAATCAAGGGGCAAAAGAGCTGCAAACCGGATTGCTTACAGCTGCGGATGGACTAAATAAGGCGGCCAGTCAGTTGAAGGAACTTAGTAACCTTGCAGGTGAAAATCAGCAATTAAAAATTAAACTTGCCATGATATCAGATAATATACTTATGAGTTCTCAAGCAATTGAAACAATGGGAAATAAGACATCGGGCATACAGGAAGGAACTCAAAATACTTCTAAGGCTTTAAGTAACATAAGCAATCAATTAAGCAATGAAACAGCTTCTATGACAGAGTTATTCGGAGAGGGCATTGCTCCGGATGAATTGAAGGAAATGGCAACAGGTTTTATTACCATGGGAGAGAGGCTTCAGGACATATCAGACGCTTTGGAGATATTCTATAACAAAAGTGATATGATGGAGGCGAATATCCCCGGAAGTCAAAAGGAGCTGGATAATTTATTATACGATGAGAACAAGGAACTTC
>CALDJN010000450.1 GCA_937901695.1 uncultured Anaerocolumna sp. | reverse complement strand
GCCATACCGATGAAACTACGAATGAATTCAGGACATCCGGCGAAAAAGACTTTTCAAGCTATTCGTATTGAACTAAATAAAGAATTAGAAGTTTTAAGTACATCATTAGACCATATGATTGAAATGTTAAATGATAAAGGAAGGCTTTGTATCATTACCTTCCATTCCTTAGAAGACAGAATAGTGAAAAGCAGTTTTCGAAAAAATGAAAATCCTTGTACATGCCCACCAAACTTTCCGGTTTGTGTATGTGGCAATATATCCAAAGGTACTGTAATTACCCGAAAACCAATTGTACCTTCGGATGATGAAATGATAAACAATAAAAGATCAAAAAGCTCTAAACTAAGAGTATTTGAGAAAAAAGCATTAGAATAAATAATCTCAAGAAAAAAAGAGATACAAGCGGGGGAGGATATTCCATGGTAGAAAGAAAGAAACGTTATAATTCTAATTTATACAGTATAGAAGGTAATGCAGCAAGAAAGCTGCAGGCAGTACCGGGATATCAGGAAGTTGAACGTCCGAATCCAAGGCAACAAACGAGAAGAGAAGTTCAGAAAAGACATAAGGTAAATTCAAGTATGGATATTGTATCCATGCTTATACTTACCTTTGCCATTGCTGTAACAGTATATGCCTGTTTAGAGTATTTAAGCGTTCAATCCCGTGTTTCACAAATGGATAAAGAAATTGTTCAATTGGAAAGTGAATTGATTAAAATACGAAATGAAAATACTTCTGCATTATCAGAAATTAAAACATCTCTGGATTTAGATTATATTTATGATGTAGCAACCAAGGAATTGGGAATGGTATATCCCAATAAAAATCAAGTTATTGCCTATAAAAGTACTTTAAGTGATTATGTAAGACAATACAAGGATATTCCGGAAGTAGAAAGTTCTAATATAATTGATAAAATAATAAACTGAGGTACGGAAATTGAATAGAAGAGCGAAACCAAAGAAAATAAAGTATTTTACACCCAAAATGCAAGCAAAGTTATTGCTTGTTTTTTGCGTTATAATCGTTGCTTTAATCGGTTTGATTATTAGATTGGTATACTTGAATCAAAAGGATGGTGAAAAGTATGCCAAACGAGTTTTATCCCAGCAAACTTATACAAGCAATAGCATTCCCTATAGACGTGGAAGTATATTAGATCGTAAGGGAACTGTATTGGCAACCAGTCAGAAAGTATATCACTTGGTTTTAGATGTAAAATATATGCTACAGGAAAAAGAAGAGAATTTAAAACCAACCATTAATGCACTTGTAGAGACCTATGATAGTTTATCCAAGGATGAATTGATGAAAATTGTAAAAACAAAACCAGAAAGCCAATATGTAAAGCTCCTTAAGAATTTAACTTATGAACAAATGGCTGTATTTAAGGATAAAATGGAGAAAGACAGCCATATTAAAGGAGTTTGGTTTGAGGAAGATTACATAAGGCAATACCCCTACAAGTCATTAGCAAGTCATGTCATTGGATTTACAGCCAGTGGTAATGTGGGAACCTGGGGTATTGAGCAATATTACAATGATGACTTAAATGGAACCAATGGCCGTGAGTATGGCTATTTTGATTCTGAGTTGAATCTGGAACGAAATATTAAACCAGCGGTAAATGGAAATACGGTAGTTTCCACAATTGATGCTAATGTGCAGAATATTGTACAAAAACAGGTTGATGCATTTAACGAAGAATATGGCAGCAAGAATATAGGCGTTCTAATTATGAACCCAAACAACGGTGAAATTTATGCAATGGCTTCAAACAAAGCTTATGATTTGAATAATCCAACGGATTTGACTTCTTTTTATAACAAGAAGGAAATTGCCGGTATGAATGAAGATGAAAAGATGGAAGCATTAAATAAGATATGGAGAAACTTTACCATAAGCGACGCCTTTGAACCCGGTTCCACATTTAAACCGGTAACCGTAGCTTCTGCACTGGAAGAAGGTATTGTATCGCCCAACTCTACTTACATATGTGATGGCTATGAAGAAGTAGGAGGATATGAAATTAAATGCAGCAACCGTACCGGACATGGTGAATTAACCTTACAAGAAGCACTTATGAAATCTTGTAATGATGCTATGATGCAGATAGTAGCAAAAGAGGGTAAAAAACTATTTTATCAGTATCAAAATTCTTTTGGACTTGGGGAAAAAGTTGGAATTGACCTTCCAGGTGAAGCAAGTGGTATTTTAATGGCTAAAAAGGATCGGAATAATACTGCATTGGCAACCAATAGTTTTGGACAGAATTTTACTTCTACTATGTTACAGGTTGCAGCTGCTTATTCTTCATTAATCAATGGGGGGTATTATTATCAGCCGCATGTGGCAAAGGAGATTATCAATGATGAAGGTGCAACGGTCAAAGCATTTGATAAAACTTTAATTCGAAAAACCGTATCCAAAGAAACATCAGATTTTATAAAAGAAGCAATGTTCCAAACAGTTGAAGCCGGAACGGCAAAAACTGCAGCGGTATCTGGCTATACTGTAGGTGGAAAAACAGGAACTGCCCAAAAGCTGCCAAGAGCTGCCAAGACTTATATTGTTTCATTTATTGGAAATGTTCCAGCAGATAATCCGGAAGTTGTAATCTATGTTGCTATAGATGAACCACAGAATGTTATTAAACAGGCGGATAGCTCTCTTGCAACGAAATTAGCCAGCAAAATATTGGCTGAAGTTCTTCCATTTTTAGAGGTTTATCCATCAAATGATGAAGCATTTACCGAGAATGAAAGTAATACCGGCGATAATTCTAAGAAAAACACAGAACATACTTCTGGTACAGATACTAAAACCAATAAAAATAACAATTCGTTGACTAATCAGTCTAATGAAGTTAATAATACAGAGAGTGGGCAGGAAACGAATCCGAATGGTGATGGTACCACAATGGGCAATACCCCAGCAGATGGTACTATAACAGGTGATACCACAGCAGATGGTACCGGAACAGATGGCACCACAACAGAAGACAATTCTGAAACATCAGATGAATTTGACCCTGATGCACTAACTGATTTAGGTACTGAAACGGGA
>CALDJN010000449.1 GCA_937901695.1 uncultured Anaerocolumna sp. | reverse complement strand
GCCATTCTGCTTACCCCTTTTAGCCTCTCGTTATGCTCTATATCAAACTCAAACCCTAATCTATGGGCTAATTCTTTCCACGCAAGATAATGATAGCGAGCTGTATCAACAACAACACCATCTAAATCAAAGATAACTGCTCTCATTTATTCTCTTCCAATCCATAAAACCTAGCTGGTTTGATTCTATTTCGTATAAACTTCATGTATTAAAGTATCCTGTAACTTATATTCTTTATCATAAATTTTTATATTTACGGCAGAGTCTAATTGTCTTTCACATTCTAATATAATTTTTTCCTTACTTATGCTTATCTTTACATAAACACCTTTTATATTCATATAAAAGCTCATTGCTTCCCAGTTTGAAGGTAGCTTTGGTGATATTTCAATATAATTTTGTCCATGTGAAACACCTGCAAAACCCAAAATCACGCTGCTCCATATACCGCCTAATGACGCAGAGTGAATACCATCGGTAGAATCACTAGGATTATCATTCATATCGATTTCCAAGGCTTTCTTAAAGAATTTAAATGCCTTGTCTGTTTCACCAATGTTTGCAAGGGCCTGAACATGAGCACAATAACTTAAAGAAGAATCATGAATTGTTCTATTTTCATAAAAAATAACATTTTCTTTAATTACCTCGTTAGAAAATAGATGTGGAAACAGATTTAATAACATTACAACATCTGCCTGTTTTAAAACTTGCATATCTACCACTTCATCTCTGCTATAATCTAGTAAAATTGCCTGCTTTTCATCGCACTGTTTATAGTAGTCAATATTATCCAGAACTTTTTTGGATAAAAATGTATCGTCTTGAGGAATGATATTATCTTGGTTTGGAATTGGTAAATAAATTTTATCCAGAAAGTCATTCCACTGTTTTAATCGTATTTCTAATTGTAGATTACGATTCATTTCTTCAAAAACGGCTAAATTTTTTATTTTTAATTCATTCGCCAATTTCTTAGCAACTTTTACACAAAAATAAGCCATATAATTTGTATAGGCATTATTGTCAATATGTTCTGTATATTCATCTGGGCCAATAATATCTAATATTTCATATTGTTTCTTCTCTTCATTATAAGATGCCCTTGAATACCAAAAGATAGCGGCTTCAAATATAACCTGGTATCCATAATCTAGCATAAACCTTTCATCATTGGTATATGTATAATACTTCCACATTGCATAAACAATATCAGCTGTTACATGATGCTCCTTTATACCGGACCAGACTTTATTGGCTTTTCCAGTGTGAATATTAAGAGCTGCATACAAGGGAGTCTGTTCATCTCCATCTCTAGCTACTTCCCATGGGAACATAGCACCTTCATAACCATAATCAATTGCTTTTGCCCTGGCTCCAGCCAGTCCATGGTATCGAAACTCTAATAAATGCCTTGCTTTTTGTGGAAATGTATATAGAAAGAAAGGCAGAATAAAGATTTCAGTATCCCAAAAAACATGACCTTTATATCCTTCTCCTGTTAGTCCCTTTGCAGCAACACTAAGCTTCATATCCTCATATGGCATCATGCCAAATAAGTGATACTGAGCAAAACAAATAGCGGTTTCTTCTTCTAGAGAAGTACCTTTTATATCTATTTTTGCATACTTCCACATATTAATTAGAACATCCCTATGTTCTTTTAATAATACATCGTAACCTTTTTCGATACAGGTGTCTAATACTCTCTTTTTATCTTCCTCATTTAAAGAATTTATCTCTTGAGAATTTTTTATATAATTGTATTTTGTAAAAGACACTTCCTGATTCTTTTTTACTGATAGTTTATATTTTGCATATATACTCCTGCGTTTTAAAACAAAATCAGGAGATTTCTCATAGTTTGGATTCATTACACAAGTATTCATCATAGATAACTTATCTTTTGTAAGATAGGCCATCATACTCATATATTTTTTATCATAAACTCTAGAGCCAATCTGTTTAAACTGGGATACACCACTATTGGTAATCTGACCATTTATACCAGATACTATAGTAAGCTCTCCATCCCTATTCAAAGGTGTAATTTTAACATTTTGACAAAATAGATGGCGGTCGTGGTAAGATGCAAATCGGCTTGAATATATTTTTACATCTAAGCCATTCTTTAACCTGCAAACCAAATGGATTGTTAATTCTCCTGTTAAAACATTAAGTGCTCTTTTATATTCTAATAGTTCACTAGTATCAATACTAAATTTTTCATCATTAAATATAAGTTGAACCTCTACTATATCCGGACAGTTTACCAGCTCCATAACTTCATTTTCATATGCCTTATTATAAAGTCCAGCTACAAACATACCTCTGTTTTCATTAATTACTTTAGAATCATACGAAGCTCTAATTCCAAAATACCCATTACATTGAGAAAATACAGTCTCGGTTTTCAGTAAGAACTTAGGATTATAGTGCTCTTCTATTAAGAAGATTCCATCCTCATTTTTTTCAACGTTATAATAAATCATGTTGTAACACTCCTGTCATACTTTCGTTCTATTTCTAGTTAATTTTCTGCATTCTCATAGAGTTCGGTATTGTGCGACAGCCCCTTTACTAATTCACATTATTACTGGCTTCCCAGTTTCTGCTGACTCATATAACGCACAAATTAATCTTTGAATGTAAACTGCCTGCTCTGATGTAACTATAAGAGATTCTTTACCCAGACATGCATTTACAAAGTTAGCGATACTCTTATAGTGTAAATCCTCAGTTACTGGAAATGGATAACTAATATTGGTTAGTTGGTTTCCATCCTCTCCAAATGTTTCTAATGGAAAAACGGTAGCACCTAGTTTGTCACCAAATAGCTGTACATTTCTAATGTCTTTTTCTTTCATATTTAAGGCAAAGGACGTCTCAAGATTGATACTTGCAGCATTTTTAAACTTGATATAGCCAAATAAACTATCTTCTACACTAAATTTATCAGGATTCCAATCTCCCATGAGACCGACCCCTTTTCTTTTTCCTATCTTTTCATGTGCGGTTGCACAGACATAATCCATATCAGGGTAATCCATAAGATACGCAGCCAAGTCAAGCATATGGACACCGATATCTATGAGGGGACCTCCACCTTGCATCTCTTTATTGGTAAAGTTTCCCCATCCTGGGATTCCTCTTCTCCTATTCCATTGTACTCTTGCACTATAAATGTCTCCAAAGTCTCCATTCATAATCTTGTCCTTTAAGAAAGCAACCTCACTACTATGTCTAAAATGAAATCCAAAACTTAATAGAACATGATGTTCTTTCGCCGCAGCATTCATTTTTTCTGCTTCTTCAACAGTAATTGCCGGTGGCTTTTCACATAAAACATTGCATCCTCTCTCTAAGGCATCACATGTAATCTGACAATGAAATCTATTAGGTACACAGACACTTACAAGGTCTGGTTTTACTTTCTCTAACATGTCAATATGGTTATGGAAATACATGGGAATAGAGAATTGTTCGGCTACCTTTTTAGCAGTCTGCAGGTTTGTATCACTGATTCCCATTATTTCTATCTCTTCATGAAAAGATTGATAATTGGGAATATGTGAAACCTGTGCTATCTGTCCTGCACCTATAATTGCAACTTTTAATTTCTTCATATACGTCTCCCTTATCTACATCTATTTCTACATAAATTGTTTCATATAACTTATGGAATCTATATAAGCTTTTAGGGGATCATCACCACGAACTCTGCCTTCATTCACTACTGCTCCATCATATCCAATTTCTTTCAAAGTATTGATGTGGCGTTTGAAGTCAATAGAACCAGTGCCTGGTTGATATCTATGATTTTCAGCAATATGAATATGACCAATATATTGGCTATATTTCTTTAAAGAAGCAGATATATCATCTTCTTCAATAGACATATGATAAAAATCTCCTGTTACTTTAACCATATCGAACTTACCTTCTTCTATAATATTCACTGCATCTTCAATGGTATTTAACATATGATCTTGATATCTGTTTAATGGTTCTAGATAAAGGTGGATTCCATATTCTTTCCCTACTCCATCTAATTCTTTTAAAGATGAAATAATTGCTTTTACATCCCCTTCATGGCTTCTTGGTGAAACCATAGGTGGTAATCTAAAAGTAAACATACCCCAAGCTGCAGGAACCACAACTCCTGTTCCACCAACTTCTTTTAATGCTTTAATAATTGCTTTTAGATCTTCTATACCATTTAATCTTCTTTCTTCTATAAAATCACCAATCCATCCTCTGTATCCACCACATGCAGTGGACACAGGAAGACCTGACTCTTTCATTGCTCTTTTTACTTCTTCAACATTATCTACGAGAACTTTTCCGTCTATCTCAAAACATTCAAATCCGATTGATTTGATAAACTTGAATTTCTCTACTAAATCCTTTGGGAAAAAATCTTTGTCTTGGGTTCCTAATAACATTATTTTATACCTCCAAATTTAACACCTAGTTTAATACTTTCATCAGGATGTTGATCCACATAGTAGCTGAACCCTTCTGCACTTTCTTCAAAGTTAATAATAGGGTCAAGGATATCTTCACAGTCAAGGTATCCATTCATTAATAATTCCCAACAAACATTTTCAATTCTCTTTCTTGACCAACGTGGATATTCTGGGTTTGGTTCACTGCAGGCACGTGAAAAAATAATTTTACCATAATTAAAGTGAGCTTCTTGACCTAGCCACAGACCTTGTGGAAATGGTTTTGCAAAAGCTGCATATGCAATAGTTCCACCATAGGCAAGTCCTTTTAGGGCAGATTGTAATGCGTGTACACTTCCACTTGTTTCGATAATTGCATCTGCGCCTAGTTTATCAGTAAGTTTCTTTATCTCCATTCCAACGTCCTCAGTCATAGGATTAAAAGCATAATCTGCACCATGCTTTTGGGCAATGACTCTTCTTTTCTCAATAGGGTCTACACCAATAACAACAGAAGCACCTGCACGTTTTGCAAGTTGAATCGCAATCTGACCGATAGCTCCAAGGCCAATTACAGCCACATTGTCACCTGCCCTTACATTGGAATCACGTACTGCACCTAATGCAAACTGAGCAGGATCATAGCATACTGCATTCTTTGCAGAAGCGTCTTTGCTCATTTTTCTTAGTTTATAATTATCAACCCCATTTACAATCTGAGTTTCCTTAATTGGTCCATAGGAACATACTCTGTCACCTACTGCATATTCCGTTACATCTGCACCAGCTTCAATGATAGTACCAACAAACATATTACCAAGTGGTAAATCTCCATATACAATTCCTCTTGGTTCATTCTCTTCTCTCCGGGCAAATACTTGCCATTCTGGATCATATTTACCATCTATAAAAGGGGTTGTTCCTCTAAAATCTGCTAATTCTGTTCCATGTTTTGGTGCTGCGAATTCCACTTTAACTTTTACTTCATTACTAAGAATTGCTCTGTCCTCATATTCTACTAAAGCAGCAACACCAGGTTCTGTACATACTAATTTCTTCATGTTATTTCTCCTTTTCATTAAAAATATTGTTTAGCCTTTTACTCCGCCTTCTGTGCTTCCACTCTTAATCAATTTCTGGCTAATTGCATACATAATTACTACAGGTAATGAGGTAATTAATGATGCTGCCATCATTCTTCCCCATATATAATCTGGAGTATTAAATAATGAATTTAGCCCAATTGGAATGGTTAGCTTAGATGGTGAATCTATAAAGATGGAAGCGAATAATACATCATTCCATGCAATCATAAATGCATATACAAATACTGAAATTAAACCAGCTAAAGAAAGGGGCACAACTATTCTAAATATAATGCCAAGGCGGCTTAGCCCGTCTACCCTTCCTGCTTCTTCTAATTCTTTCGGAATTGTATCAAAATAACTCCTAGTCATATAAATGGCTGTTGGCAGAGTCTGAATAATCATACATATAATTACAGCCTCTCTCGTATTCTTTAAACCAATAGAAGATAAAAGTTTAAATAAAGGTACGATTAAGAGAATACCTGAAAACATATAAACTAAATAGAATAACTCTCCAATTACTCCTTTCCCCTTAAAAGATAATTTTGATAATGCATAGCCTCCAAGGATTCCAAGGAACACTACTAGAAACGCTACAATTAAAGCAATATATAAACTATTATTAAAATAACTCACAAAAGGGAATATGTTTACATTAAATATATCTTTAAAATGTTCAAGGGTGAAAGTATGTGGTATTATGGTTGGTGGATATGATATAGCTTCCTGTGTTGATTTAAGGGCTACACTAAGCATTATTATGAAGGGAAATAATAAGATAAGTACTAATAATATTACACATAAATAGAACAAAACCTTATTTCCAGTCTTTTTCTTAATTTTCATCACTCTTGAACACCTTCTTTCTAATTAAAATTACACAAGTAAATATCAATACAAATAATAAGATTGAGATTGCAGCTGCTTTTCCAAAATCATGAGTGGCAAATGCCATATCATATAAGTAAACTCCTATTACATTTACTTGTTTTGTTAATAAATAAACTTCAGCATAGATATAGAATACCCATATAATTCTTAAGCTTACGACTGTTGATAATGTAGGTTTGATAGCTGGATAAGTAACCGCTTTAAACTTTTCCCATTTATTGGCACCATCTATTTCAGCAGCTTCATATAAGCTTTTATCTATGGATTGCAAAATTGCATTAAAGGATATATATGCATAAGGGAAGAATCTCCATACAGCAAACAATGATACTAAAATAAATGCACTAACTGGTGAATCGAACCACAATGGTACTTCATCTACAATTTTAAAAACATCTACTAAAATATAATTAATAATTCCATATATGTTATTGAACATATACTTCCAAGCAAATATCAAACAAATTGATGGAACTACATAGGAAAGAATCACAATTGCATTAACTAATTTCTTTCCTACAAAATCTCTATTTAGAAAGATTGCAATTGCAAGTCCTAATGCTGTACTTAAGAAAACAACAATAGCTGTAAATAAAATAGTAATAAGAACTGATTTATAAAATGCAGGATCTGTAAAAACTGAAGCATAATTGTCCAATCCAACAAAGGTAGATTCCATTTTAGGATTCAATGGTACCTTTAGAAAACTGATCACTATATTATAAATCATTGGATATCCAATTAATCCAAGAAGTAATATCAAACTAGGTGCTAAGAGCATATATGCAAATTGGGTTTCCGTTCTTCTTGTTTTGAACAGTTTCATACTCTTTCTCCTTACAATCATTTTTTATCTTTGGTACAGCCCATGTCAATTACTCTTAATGAGCTGTACCAATTAAAACTATTTAATCAAGTCTTCAATACTCTTTTGTGCTTTAGCTGCTTCTGTATCAATATCTGATTTTTGTATAATTACATTATTAATTGCTTTACTAAGTGTACCTGTACTAGTGATATCCCCCATTGCTGTATAATTCTTACCATCTACAGAACCAAATACTTGCAGATTATCAAATGCTTCTGCAATATCCGCACTGATAGGTGCAAAAGCCTGAATTGTTTCATTGTTTAAATATTCCTCATTGGTACTAATGGACTTAAGAACAGGTTGTACTCCACCTGGAGCCATGTGTAACCATTTAATATTATTTTTTTCTTCTAATAGAAAACTTACAAACTTTTTTGCTGCTTCAGTTTGTGCTTCATCCATACCATCTGAGATAGATAATACAGTTACAGTACCAAATGCAGCTGCTTCTTTATTAGACGGAAGTACAAAAGCTAAATCATCAATAAATCCAGCATCAACTACTCCGCCTATTATATAAGTAGAATATAATGCCATAGGAGTATTCTTACCTACAAATGCATCTTTAACATCTGGAACTTCCGTTGAACCAGGCATTGAATAAGATGCTAAATCTGCATAGTACTTCATAGCTTCTTTCATTTCAGGAGTATCGAATGTTACATTTCCATCTGCATCAAATACATTTGCACCGTTTGACAAAGCGAATTGTGAGAATACTTGCTCTGTAAATGTAACATCACCGGTAGGAATTGCGATACCGTATTTTTTCTTGGCTGGATCGTAAAATGCTTTCGCAATCTCTAATACTTCATTCCAATTTGTAGGAACCTCAAATCCTTTTTCTGCTAACATTGCTTTGTTTACCCAAATTCCTTGTACCCAGCCGGATACTGGAACCCCCACATAATTAGCACCATCTTCTGTTTTTGAAACATCTAACACACCGTCAAAGAATTCTGCTTCTCCTTTGTCTTTAATTATGGAATTAACAGCATCAAGATTTGTAAATTGATTCTTGGCATTTAATTTAGCTTGGTCTTGGCTTAATTCTATAATTGCAGGAAGCTCACCACTTCCTCCTAATGCAGTAATCTTTGTATCATAATCATCTTCATTAACTGGCATTTGTTCTACTTTAATATCAGGATTTTCCACTTCAAAATCATCAATAATAGATTGGACTACATTCTGTCTTTCTTGTTCCACTTGCTGATGCATAAATTGAATTGTTACTTTCTTACCTTCATTCTTTGAAGTGTCTTGTGTTTCTTTTTTGCCACCACAACCTACTAATGATAGGCATAAGCCTGTAATCATGGTTAAAGCTAGTAATTTCTTTTTCATATCTTCCTTCTCCTTTAATTTTTATATTTCATGCTCCAAGTGAATCCACATCGGCTGAAGTCCCTTTAAAGTAACCTTAGATTGGATTGTAATACCACTTAATAAATCTCTTCCTCTTAAATTACTTAACTCTAATGTGATATCTTCATTGGAAACATTAATTAACACATAAATTACTTCTCCTGTATCTTCATTCTTTCGAATAATTGCAAATACTCTGAAATCTAGTTCTAGTATTTCTTGAGATGCAACTGGTGAAAAAGCAGAATGTTTACTGCGGATAGTTAGCATTCTTATAAGTTCATCAAATATCTTTCTTCTATTTGTATCACTATTTAATGCAGCTTCGAGATTCTCTACATTTAATTTTTCCCGGTTTATTCTCCTTGGTATTCCTGATGTTGTTTTTCCATAATAATCATTTCTAGAACCTAATAAACTATGAATATATATTCCAGGCATACCTTTTAAGGAAAGTAGAATTGTTTGGGCTGCCAAAAACCTTCTAATTCTTATCTCATCAGAATCCTCTGGTCCTGCAAGGGCATCTTGATAATTAATGTTTAATTCATATGGACTTTTTGTACCATCACCATTGTCTTTAAAGGATACTTCACCTCCATGTTTTAGTGTAGTATCAACAAGAAATTGTCTTTCAATATCGGTTAGTATTCCTTCTGTAGGTCTTATACCAATTCCATCATGAGAGCTTAAAAAATTAAGGAATGAAGTATGGGAATTGTATGGTTCTAGAGATTTTAACCACCCCATAAGTTTTGTAGCATCTCCCTTTAGTAAAGTGAACATTGTTAGTGGCGGAAGTGCAAATTGATATACAAGGTGCGCTTCATCAGAACCATTACCAAAATAGCTAATGTTCTCTTTATGTGGTACGTTGGTTTCTGTTATTATCATTGTGCCAGGAGCATAAATATCTAAAACCTTTCTTATTAATTTAACTATTTCATGAGTCTGTGGCAAATGGATACATGTTGTACCAAGTTCTTTCCATAGGTAACCAATGGCATCCAGACGAATAAATTTTGCACCGTTCATGGAATAAGTGACTAGCACATCTAATATCTCAACAAGAAGTTCAATACTGTTGTAATTTAAATCAATCTGGTCATCACTGAATGTAGTCCAAACATATTTGGTACCATCTTTTGTCTCAAATGGAGTAAGAAGTGGAAGTGCTCTAGGTCTTACTACTTGACTATAGTCTTCACTTGGATCTGCTACCAAAAAAAAGCCTTTATATGGTTCTTCAAGTGCAAGAAACTTCTGAAACCAATTACTGCTTTTGGATATATGATTAATTACAGCATCAAACATTAAATCATAATCCTTTGCCAGATTATTAACATCTTCCCATGTTCCTAATTTGGAATCTATCATTTTATAATCTACAACTGAGAATCCATCATCAGAGGTATATGGATACATAGGTAATATATGTACCGTTGAAATTGCTTTACCAACATATTTATTCAAAAACTCATGTAATACATTAATTCCTTTACTATCTTTCTTCTGTAGTGAATCACCATATGTTATTAATATAGAATCTTTCTCAGTTAACCATTTTTCTTTTATATCCCTGGGTTCATATTTCTGAAACCTTTCTTCTATTAAATTCAATGCTCTATATGCAATTGTTTCATCTTTATAAATTTTAATTAAACTTTCTATTATAGTCTTCTTACTTTCTTCTTTCACTTTACCCGCCTTCGACAACGTTGTCATTTTATAGAATAGAATGCATCCAGTTTCTATTTATATGTAGATTATCATGTGGACTCTCGTTCTATAATTTTCGCTGGAATACGTATCTTTTTATTAATATTATCTTTGCCTTCAAATGATTGCATTAGATTATTAATACATTCGTAAGCTAATTGCTTAAAATCTTGTTCAACTGTTGATATAGGTGGATATAGGTATTGACCAAGGGGTATGTTATCAATTCCCAGTACTGCAACATCTTGAGGTATTTTATAATTCTTCTCATTGATTGCTTTGTATACTCCGATTGCTCTTTCATCCCCAGAAACAAAGAATGCTTCCACAGGTACTGTATCCAATGCATCCAAAGCGGCTCTATATGCTTTTTCAATTGTATCTACGCCATCACGTATAGAATATGTTACATCACTATCCATGACTGCATTCTCAAAACCTTTGATACGTAATTGTGTTGATAAGAATTTCTTTTCACCTATAAGAAAAACAATATTCTTATAATTCTTCTTAACAAGATAGCTGCCGCCTTTATAACCTACATCATAGTTATCCAGACTTACGGAATTAATACTACTATCTTCAGGCTCACCAAAAACAACATATGGAATCTTTTCTTTCTCTAGATATTCCACTCTCTTATCATTATGCACATTCTCTAACAATATTGCTCCATCGGCAATTCCACTTGATAACAGGTAAAACCCATCTGTTTCATCTTCAAGATACATTTCACTATTAGAAGGTGACATTACTATCTTTAGGGAATTCTCTTTTGCATATTGAAATAAATATTTCAACATAATATTATGCCAGATACTTAGATGTTCTTCATTATGTCTATCTGTAAACACAATAATAATATTGGTTCTACTGCCTTTAAGACCTCTTGCCAATATATTTGCCTGATATCCTAATTCCTTCATTGCAGAAAGAACCTTCTCTCTTGTAGTATCACTTACTTCTGGGCTCTGATTTACAACACGAGATACGGTTTTAATAGAGACTCCACACTTTTTCGCTATGTCGTTAATTGTTGTCTTGTTCATATTAGTTATTACTCCTTGTTTGTCTTACGTTGTCATTATACATGTTAACTAATACTTGTCAAGAGCAAATTGCATTCAGTCTTATGGTAAATGTATCAATTTCCAACCAAAATTTATTGATTTATTGTAATCGGCTGATTTTGGCTTTTATACCTTCCACTCTGGCAGTTTTAAGGCTCGCAGATTTCAATACCTCGTTTTTATCTTCTTCCATTGTTTCCAATATACTGGGCGTATTTTCTTGCGTAGCCATTCGTCAGCCTTTGACATCAGCC
>CALDJN010000448.1 GCA_937901695.1 uncultured Anaerocolumna sp. | reverse complement strand
AACGGTGATTCCTTGCTTTCAGAGTATTCCAGATTAAGCTTTAATAGTATATTCCCTTGGGAAGTTTTTGATTTCACCGGACCAGAGGCAATGCAATATAGCTTATTATATCAAGGTAAAAAGAATACTCAGATTCCTAATATTATTTTGTATGCAGGTGAAAAAAATGGGGTTCTATACCGGAAAGAATACTTTGATTTTGAAGCAACCTTTCAAGATAAAGCAAGTATTGATTTGGCAGATTTTCCGGTACAGAATGGTTTGATTAGAGTTGATAAAGTCCGTATTCCAGATAAACCTTATACTTTATACCTGGGTCATTATGGTTTACCTGTAATGGACTCAGAAAAAGTAAGCTTCCAAAAGAAAGAAAAAAATGGAGCAAAAGCGATTATTGCCAAAACAAAAGATTTACAGGTTGCAATGGTTACTTATAGAGGATTTGATCTTTTGGCTATGAAAGAAAACTTTTCAAAAAGTCCTGTAACAAAGAAAAGTATATTAATATATGCAGAAAGTAAGAGAGATAAGTATTATGAGTATAAAGATTACGTATTGATTACAGCTATGCTGCATAAAAGGGATAATACTTCTTGGAGTGATGAAGAACTATTTCCAATAGAACAAATTACATTTGAGGATAAAGAACAATGTGGCGGATATGGAAAAATAACCATTAGTCACAATGATGGAATAGAAACAATTATAGATTATGAAGGAATCGAAGGAAATCTTAAACTCTAAAATAAAAAAGGCAGCTGTTTGCCACAGCTGTTTTTTCTATTGCTTAATGGTACTAATTTCATACTCCCTTGGGGACATTCCAGTTACTTTTTTAAATACTTTACTAAAATAATATGGATTATCAAAGCCTAGCATTTCTGAAATTTCATACATAAGATGAGTATGTGTATCAATTAATTCTTTCGCCTTTTCAATCTTTACATAAGATATGTAGTCTGAAAAATTACTGCCCGTATGTTTTTTAAAACTACTGCTTAGATAACCGGAACTAAAATTTAAAGCTTCCGAAACACTGGACAAGGTAAGCTTTTCTGTGTAGTGATTATTAACATACTTTTTTGTTAATTCAATAATCATATCAATTTTTGAATTCTTCCTGGTATCTAAGAGGTCACATATATTAATACGAAAAGAATTTAAATATTCTATAATATTATTAAGACTGTTAAGTTGATTTAGATGCTCCATTACAGTAATTGTACTAGGAAATATATCCATATATTTATTGTCATTGTTTTCAAAAAAGGAATATATATAAGAATAAAGGTTAATACATGCATTAATGGCTTGTTTTTTCCGCGGTGTATAGGTAGAAAAAAGGTCAATTAACTGATTAAAAATATTAGATACTTTTTCACTATCATTTTGCTGCAATGCAATTTTTAATTCTTTCTTTAAAAAGCTTATATCAAAATTATCATTATGTCTTATCTTCTTGCACTTCTCTGAATAAAATATGACTGGTGATGTAGGATAATAATAATAGTAATCTATTGCGGTTAAAGTTTGATCAATAAATTTAGGAAGCTGGTAGGCATCTTTTGCAATTTCACTGATACCGAATGCTCCGGTAATTTCAAAATATGTTTTTAATACCGTATTTACTTTTTGACAAAAAGTTTTAAGTACATCAGTAAGATTATTAATACCTTCCGTTGAAACAATCAGTAAAAATCTCCTTTGTCCCCAATCAAGTATAGAAGAATGTTTGAAAAATCTTTTAAGCATTTCGCTGACAATACTTGATATGTGGGTTGTTACTTTCTTTATATCATCCTGCTTATCCTCTCTTATATACCCCGCATTTGAATAACTTATATTTACCATGATTAATAAAGGTGAAACAAAGAGTTCTGCAATTTGCTTCTCGTGATTGGAAAAATAATTTAATTTATCAGTTTTATTTGGTAATATGGATTCATCAATTGCTGCATAATCCTCTGAAGATAGTAATAACTTTTTAAAAAATGCTTTTGTAATTTCCTCATTACCTGCTTGTATAAATGAATTTTCCATACGGTTAGTATTGCATGCAGTTATTTGATCAAAGTGTTGCTTTGCACTATTAAGACCGTTAATTAAAGTTTCCTCAGTTAAATTTATTTTCACTAAATATTCCGAGGCGCCAAGAGTTAAAGCTTTTTTAGCAAGTTCAAATTCTTCCAGATTGGTTAAAACTATAAATGAAAAATTCAACTTTTCTTCTTTACATTTGGCAATTAGTTCCAACCCACCCATAACGGGCATCTTAATATCTGTTATAATTATATCCGGCTGTAATTGGATAGCTTGTTCCAATGCCTGTAAACCATTGGTGGCTTTGCCAATAATGGAACAATCATGCTCCTCCCAATTAATTAAAGAAGTAATTCCAGCTAATATTAATGGTTCATCATCAACTAACATGATACGATACATAAAAACAACCTCCTAGTCGATTTCTAATGGCAGAGATACTGTAATATTTGTGTATTCTCCAACTTTGCTGTCAATTTTTATTCCATAATCTTCTCCATACACAAGCTTAAACCGCCTATCTACATTAGGTAAACCGATACCACTCATGGTACTGCTCTTTACTCTTTCAGGTTTTGATAAAATAGAATCTATATTTTCAGGTGAAATTCCAATGCCATTATCACGAATCGATATGTATAATATATTATTATTTGCATATGCTGATATTTTAATGATTCCAGTATGGCCGCTTGGCTCAATGCCATTAAAAATTGCATTTTCAACGATAGGCTGTAACGTTAGTTTAACAATTTTTGCTTTATAGAGAGCTGGATCCGATATTTGAATGTCTATATCAAATAATTCAACATACCTTATCTTTTCAATTATAACATAATCATTCAAAAATTCTAATTCTTTTTCTAAAGTTACTTTTTCATTAAAACCTTTTGCCATATTCTTTAATAATGAGGATAGAGATGTTACTACCTGAACAATACCACTATTTTTTTGAATCATAGCAATCCAGCGAATGGAATCTAATGTATTATAAAGAAAATGGGGATTGATTTGAGCTTGTAACATTTTAATTTCTAAATCTTTCTTTTCTTTTTCTACCTCAACTCGGGTATCTAACAGTGTATGTATTTGACTGGACATTTGGTTCACACCTTTTCCAATGATACCAATCTCATCGTTGCCTTCAATCTCTGGATTATGAGAAAAATCTCCATTTGAAATATTTTTAATGCTGTATAAAAGCCGGGTAATCGGTTTATTTATCTTTTTTGATATAAGTATTGAAAGCAGTAACCCAATAATGAAACAAGAAATAAATAATAGAATTATAACCTGGACTATAACAGCATGATTAGTACTAAGGTCTCTTATTGGTATTACTTCATAAACTAAAATACCACTTTGAGGCTGCCTATAATAAGTAACGATAGAATCTTTAGCATCAATCTTCACTCTTAGATAACCTTGATTTTGTTCATTGCTTAATAGAGTATTTATAATACTTGTCCCATTAATCTTATTGGTGTTAACAGATGCAATTACATCACCTTCTCCAGTAATACAATACATAGCATTGCCATTATTATATTGCTCTAATGTTTTACTATATAATTTTGACGATATACCTATTAAAACCCAGCCGGCATTTTTACTACTATCATCATATTCTAAAGGTCTAAGGATAGGAAGAAGTTTTGTTTTAGATGTACCTAAAAAAGGTGAATCAACCAGTGATAATTCATAAGAACCTGAATTTTTTGCAAGCTCTTTATGAAACCAAACGGAATTTGTAATAGAGGGAACATCATTTTTAGAACCTGGAATATAACCGGATTGTATTAATTCTCCACCTTTAGAATATAAGGTAATCTTAGCTATGTATTCACTGTAGCCAGAAACTGCGCAATAATCTTTTAAAACCTGAGTTCCATATAAGGCTAATCTTTTACCACCAGGTGTCTGTAAATCCTGATTATTTATGGACAGAAACAATGATTTCCTTTCGGTACAATTTAGCACAATGTTTAGCATTTCTTCATATGCAATCTGAAGACGGTCTGAAATATTCTTTGTTTGATACATGGAATTATTGATTGCAGTTTTTATCGTGTTATTTTGATAAGAGATAAAATTAAATATACTTACAAATATGGCTATAGAAATAACAATAATAAGATTGTAAAGTATGAGTTTGCTTTTTATGGTTTTTATTGAAAATAAGTTTTTCAGTTTTTTCATAAATTCGGATCCTTTCAACTTATATTAAGCAGGGATTAAAACTTTTAATATATATCTTATATCTTTTTCGGCAAAAACACAATAAACCATATTGGAAAAGTATTGATTCTTGTAGGATTACTATAAATAGTATAAAAATATAGATATTTTATATCTTTATCTGTTATGCAATGTGAATGAACTATAAATAGTAATATAAATATAAACATTATTTATTTTCTTGTAAATATTTTTTTGATATCATTATTGTAACATATGAAGTGCTTAGTACTAAAGCTATTAAAAAATTTTAGGAGGATGGGTTATGAAAAAGATAGTTGTTTTTCTATTATCTGTAATGATGGTAGCAACCTTAGTTACAGGCTGTGGTAAAAATGATGCTTCAAAAGACGAAACTGGAAATGAACAATCAGAAGGCGCAGATGCTAAGAGTGATGAAGGTAAGAGTGATGAAGGTAAGAAAACTCTTACAGTAACTACTTGGGATAATGATACTACTCCACAATTCCAAGCAACCATTGATGCTTTTGAAACTGCACACCCAGATGTTAACGTTGAAGTTATTGATACTTCCGCAGATGAATATAACAATAAACTTACTGTTATGTTAGCAGCAGAATCAAAGGACCCGGATGTTATATTTGTAAAAGATATGGGATCTTTACTCTCTATGGCATCTAAGAAACAATTATTAGGATTAGATGATTATATTGCAAAAGATAATGTAGATTTATCTGTATACAGTGGTGCTGCAGAACAGCTTCAAGTAGATGGAAAATCTTATTCACTTCCATACCGTTCCGATTGGTATGTACTATATTACAATAAAGATTTATTTGATAAAGCAGGAGTACCATATCCATCAAACGATATGACTTGGGCAGAATATGAAGAACTTGCAAGAAAAATGACTTCTGGTGAAGGAAGCGAAAAGGTATATGGAACTCATAACCATACCTGGCAGGCACTTGTTACAAATTGGGCTATACAAGATGGAAAAAATACGGTAGTAGCAAAAGATTATTCCTTCTTAAAACCATATTATGAACAAGCAGTAAGAATGCAAAAAGACGGAATTATTCAAGATTATGCAACATTAAAAACTGCAAACATTCATTATTCAAGTGTATTTAAAAATCAGCAATGTGCTATGATGCCAATGGGAACTTGGTTTATTCCAACAATGATGCAATCTCAAGCTACAGGTGAGACAAACTTTAATTGGGGCTTTGCAACAATTCCACATCCAGAAGGTGTTAAGGCAGGTGCAACGGTTGGAGCATTAACTCCTATTGCAATTGGGGCTAATACAGATGTTCCGGATTTAGCTTGGGAATTCGTAAAATTTGCAACATCAGAAGAAAATGCTAAAACACTTGCTAAGAATGGTGTTTTAACAGGAATTCAAACAGAGGAATCCTTAGACATTATTGCTTCAGCTGATAACTTCCCAACTGAATGTAAGGATGCTTTAAAATATACAAATTATGTATTTGATAGACCATTAGATGAAAATATCGATGAAATACGTACAGTGTTAGATGAAGAACACGATTTAATCATGATTGGTGAATGCACCATTGATGAAGGCATAAAAGAAATACAAGAACGTGTTGCAGAAATTAAAGGTTATTAAAGTTAAGCTAGAACTTATATATTGTTAGGTAAAAGGGGCGTTCAAAAAAATTGTTGTTTATGAAACAATGGAATGTTTGAAAAATGCCCCTTTTTATTATGCAAAGATTTAATGGAGGTTAGATATATGACATCAAAACAGAAAAGAAAGGTAAAGAATAATTTAGTAGGATATTCTTTTGTCTTACCAAATCTTATTGGATATAGCATTTTTATTCTTTTGCCAGTTATTTTTTCTTTTGTATTAAGCGTAATGGAATGGGATGGATCAAGAAATCCAATGGTATTTGTTGGCTTAGATAATTTTAAGCATTTATTAGAAGATAGTACATTTCGCATTTCCTTTGTAAACACAATAAAGTACGCAGTATTTACAGTTCCGATTACAGTAGTTGCAGCTTTATTATTAGCAGTTTTATTAAATACCAAAATTAAAGGTATTTCATTTTTCAGAACTGCATTTTTTTTCCCGTATATTGCATCTTTAGTAGCAGTAGGTGCAGTTTGGAATATGCTTTTCCAACCGGACTATGGACCAATCAATAATTTTTTAAGGTTCATTGGAATTGCCAACCCGCCTAGATGGGTTGTTTCAACTAAGTGGGCTATGGCAGCTGTAATTATCGTCAGTATATGGAAATACATGGGCTACTATATGGTTGTTTATCTGGCTGCATTACAGGGTATCTCACCTACTCTTTATGAGGCTGCAAGCATTGATGGTGCTAATGGCTGGAAAAAGTTAAGATACATAACAATTCCATTGCTGACGCCAACAACCTTCTTTGTAATGATAATGTTAACAATACAATGTTTTAAAGTATTCGATTTAATATATGTCATGACTGGCGGAGGACCGGGAAGGTCTACCAATGTTTTAGTTAACTTTATTTATGATTCTGCCTTTGTAAAATTTAAGTTTGGATATGCAAGTGCAGCAGCTGTTGTATTATTCGCAATTGTGCTTGTTGTAACACTAATTCAATTTAGAGGCGAAAAGAAATTCGTTAAATATATGTAGGAGAGGAGAAAAATTATGAAAAAAAATAAATCAATAGGTAGAATTATTTTATATATTTTACTCATTGCTGCATCAATTATAATGCTAATTCCTTTCTATTGGATGCTTATTTCGTCTTTGAAGTTAAATAAAGATGTATTTTCTATACCTATGAAATGGATACCAGATACCTTTCATTTTGAAAACTATAAAATCATATGGGAAAAGCTTCCCTTATTAGACTTTTTTAAAAACACTACTAAATTAACAGTTATTACAACCATAGTTCAATTATTTACCAGCTGTTTTGCGGCTTATGGTTTTGCCAAGATGAAGTTTGCAGGTAGAAATCTTATCTTTTTAATCTATGTAACAACAATAGCTGTTCCTTGGCAAGTTTATATGGTGCCTCAATTTACAATGATGTCAAAATTCGGATTAACTAACAGCCATCTGGGGTTAATATTACTACATTCCTTTTCAGCTTTTGGTGTATTTTTAATTCGTCAATTTTATATCAGTATACCGGATGAACTTTGTGAAGCTGCCAGAATTGATGGTTTAAATGAATATGGAATATTTGCAAAGATTGTATTTCCTTTAGGTAAACCAGCTATGTCAACTTTAGTTATTTTTTCATTTGTAAATGAATGGAATGACTTTATGGGACCTCTTATTTATTTGGATAGTACCAATTTAAAAACAATTCAACTTGGTATTCGTATGTTTATATCACAATATGGAGCTGACTATGCATGGGTTATGGCGGCTTCAGTATGTTCTTTAATCCCTGTTGTTATTATATTTATATTCTGTCAACGTTATTTTGTTGAAGGAGTTGCAGCAAGTGGTATTAAGGGTTAGTGAATTATAACAACTACTAAAATGCCACGTAGTGGCAATGAGGTTATGTCAAGTAGCGTAAGCGGATAAACTTGCCTGAAGTCAAGTAGAATATCCGTTTTGACTGAATACAAGGGAGGTTAATTAAATGGCACAAACTTTTGAAAGTATGAAAAAGTATAAAGGTACCGATAAAACTATGATTAAAACTGCATTAAATCAAGCAGTGGACATTGTTAGAGAAAATCTTGCTGATTTTACAGGCCATTTTCAATCATCTAATAGTATAAACCAATTTTATGAACCGACTGAAAATGTGGAATGGACCACCGGCTTTTGGACAGGGGAGATATGGATTGCATATGAGTCTACTGGAGAAAAATGCTTTAAAGAAGCTGCAGAGATTCAAGTTGATAGTTTTTTAAATAGAATAAATAATAAAATAGATGTGAATTATCATGATATGGGATTCTTATATAGCTTATCCTGTGTTGCAGCTTATAAACTTTGTGGAAATGAAACCGGTAAAAAGGCAGCTTTGTTAGCTGCTGATAACCTGGCAAAAAGGTACCGTGAAAAGGGGAAGTTTATCCAAGCCTGGGGTGACTTAGATTCAAAAGACAATTATAGGTTAATTATAGATTGCTTACTAAACCTGCCATTACTTTACTGGGCAACAGAGGTTACTGGAGATAATTCTTATGCAGAGAAAGCAGAGAATCATATTAAAACAGCAATGAAATGCGTAATCAGGCCGGATAATTCTACATACCATACCTATTTTTTTGATCCTGAGACAGGGGAACCTACTTATGGGGTAACACACCAGGGTAATCGAAATAATTCTGCCTGGGCAAGAGGCCAGGCTTGGGGAATCTACGGAGTGGCACTTAGCTATGCTTATCTAAAGGATCCAAAATACATTGAAATATTTGAAAGAATTACAGATTATTTTATTGAACATTTACCAGAAGATTTAATCGCATATTGGGATTTTGATTTTGATACAGGAAGCCCAGAACCAAGAGATTCTTCTGCAGTGTCAATTGCAGTATGCGGAATGTTAGAAATGGCAAAATACCTAGAACCATCAAAAACACAAAAATATCTGGATGCAGCAGATAAAATGCTGAGAGCTTTAATTGAACATTGTGCTGTAAAGGATAAAAAAGAATCCAATGGTTTATTATTACATGGAACCTATGCAAGAGGTTCCAAAGAAAATACATGCAGTGATCGTGGCGTGGATGAGTGTAATACCTGGGGAGATTATTTCTATATGGAGGCACTTATCCGTAAGTCTAAGGCTTGGAAATTATATTGGTAAAGGAGTGTAGTTATGTCTCGTAAAACAAACCTTTTATATATATTTGCTGATCAGTGGAGGGCACATGGAGTGGGCTATGCCAATGAAGATAAAGTACAAACGCCCAATATTGATCAATTTGCAAAGGAAAGTATGGTTTTTTCCAATGCGGTTAGCACCTTTCCACTTTGCTCTCCGCATAGAGCATCTTTAATGACTGGAAAATACCCTTTTAATGTAGGAATGTGGACAAATTGCAAGAATGGATTAGACGAAGTTATTATGCTAAAGCCACAAGAAGTTTGTATTGGCAACGTTTTAAAAGAGAGTGGGTATCGTACCGGTTATATTGGAAAATGGCATCTTGATGCTGCTGAAACGAATTTTGAAAAAAATCCTAAATCAGGTGCAGTTAATTGGGATGCATATACACCACCTGGTGAACGTCGTCAGGGGTTTGATTATTGGCTTTCTTATGGAGCAGATGATAATCACTTAGATCCTCATTATTGGGCAGATAGTGATAAACAAATCCGACCAAAGAAATGGTCTGTGGAATATGAAACAGATAAAGTATTAGAATATATAGACCAAAGGAATCAAGGTCAGGAACCCTTCGCTTTATTTCTATCCTATAATCCACCGCATCTGCCTTATGAACTTGTACCGGATGAATATTATGAAAGATATAAAGAGGAACCGGTACATTTTAGAGAGAATGTGCCTAAAGAATTTCAAACGGAAGAATTAAAGACGATTACAAGACAGTATTTTGCAGCTATTACCGGAATCGATTCACAATTTAAGAGAATCTATGATTATCTCAAAGAAAATCATATGGAAGAGGATACTTTAATTGTATTATCGGCTGATCATGGTGAAATGCTTGGCTCACACGGTTTAATGAGTAAAAATATATGGTATGAGGAAGCAGTCAGGATACCTTTAATGATTCGAAAGAAGGGAAGTATTGAACCTGGAACCAATGATGTAATATTTGCCAGTCCGGATCATATGCCTACTTTATTAGACTTATTGGACCTGGGGATACCGGATACCTGTCAAGGATATAGCCATAAGAATAATATATTTGGTCTATCCTCTGAGGATCCACAACATGCATTTTTGTGCTCCTATCCCGGAATGCCTAAGATGGTGAAGGAATTCCAAAAAAGAGGTTTAAATCATAAATGTTTTGGCTGGAGAGGAGTTCGAACCAAACGATATACCTACGTGGTATATAACGGATACGCCCCTGATGAGAAACAAAAAATATTATTATATGATAATAATGAAGATCCTTACCAGTTAAATCCTACTGTATTAGAAAATAGACAACAAAGTGAGCTAATTATAGAATTAGACGGCTACTTAAAAGATTATCTAGAAAAAACAAGAGATCCATTTTTATTAGGTTAATACCCCGTTTGTGGAAGGGGCTGTTGCAAATTTTTTATTTTGCAACAGCCCCTTTATTATTTTGTGAAAATATAAATTATACTATATATCTAATTGGCTTCTACGCCATACACCTCAATTTGAGTTAAAGCTGGGAAGGGAGATGGATCATCTGCCTTAATCAGATTATTTAATAATAACCATTCTACTTCTTTCTCTTCAATATTTAGTATATGTGGCTTATAACTTTTCTCTAATTTCCACTTTATACTAGTACCATCTGAAAAAGTCATATTTACTTCTTTCCACCAATTATCATGTGGAAAATCGGCCCTGGTATATAATATTATTTTATTTATTTTAACACTACGTCCGAATTCCAGTTTAAGCACAGCATCATCCTGCCTGTTAATGCCCCAGGATTGATAAGGCCATTTGCCGTGGGAGCGATTTTCTCTTACACCGTCGATTGCATTTCTGGCAGCAAATACGGACTCGTCCCGGGTTTCTACGTTAGCCGTAGCATGAGGATAACAGCCAGTATCACCATGCTGATCAAATACATTTAAGGCAAGATTCTTATAATTATCTACCTCTTCACTGGTAGCTATTCGGGCTGATAACAAATGTATATTTCCTGAGAAGGAGTTTGGAGAATAGGATATTTTCTTTTCATCAAAAGGAATATAGTATATCAATTCGTTCTTTGTTATATATACAAGAGATGAAGCCATTGCATCATCCAGTTGTACCATAAGATGGATATCTTTTTCAGTACTTGTTAATATGATTTTATCTCCGGGTTTATATTCTTCCTCGTAAACAAGCATTACTTCATCCTCAGCGGAATGTTCTGCTAATATAGTCCCTTGTTCATTGGCAATTTTTAATGATAGTACCGGCATCATAAACCTCCATTTATATTTATTTAGGTTGCTTACCAATATAAGCAAGAATACCGCCATCTACATATAGGATATGACCATTTACAAAATCAGAAGCATTGGATGCAAGGAAGACAGCAGGTCCAACTAAATCTTCAGTTTTTCCCCATCTTGCAGCAGGTGTTTTGGATATAATAAAATTGTTGAAAGGATGTCCATCTACTCTAAGGGGGGCAGTCTGTGGAGTTTCAATATATCCAGGTCCAATGCCGTTACATTGAATATTGTATTCACCATATTCAGATGCAATGTTTTTAGTTAACATCTTAAGTCCACCCTTAGCAGCAGCATAAGCAGATACTGTTTCACGTCCTAACTCACTCATCATGGAACAAATATTAATTATTTTTCCCTGTC
>CALDJN010000447.1 GCA_937901695.1 uncultured Anaerocolumna sp. | reverse complement strand
GGTGGCTTTTTACTTGGTAAAAGAGCAGAGCAAAAGAGATTCTTATGGGGATTACTAATGGGTGGATTATATTTTTTAATAATACTGTTTGTTTCCATTCTTGGAAATACATTAGCTGGGATTGAAGCAGGAAGAGTGGCAACTGTGCTAATGATTTGCCTATTTAGTGGAATGCTGGGAGGAATGGTTAGTTAACTCATTAACCCCTCACCAATCCTCACCAAGTAAACTGTTACAGTTCAACCTGTAACAGTTTACTATGACAAGAGAAAAAAACTCTTTTCATAATAGTGCTGTTATGTTATAATGGTTGTCGAAGTTATTGCTAAAATTTGCAATAAAAATTTTTAAAGGAGGCATCTTATGAAACGTATCAAAACATTAAATACTAGAAATTTAAAAGATACAATGAAAAAGGGCGGATGCGGCGAATGCCAAACTTCCTGCCAATCAGCTTGTAAAACATCCTGTACAGTTGGAAATCAAAGCTGCGAAAACAAATAATTAGGAAGTTACATAAAGGTAAATGATAAGCAGCGTCTTTGGCCGCTGCTTATTCACTGTTCAGGTATAGAAAAACCTGTTTAGAAGGGAGCAATTCTTTGATTCACCAATATAAAAATAATGGTTATAACATAGTTTTAGATGTAAATAGCGGAATGATTCATGTAGTCGATGATGTAGCATATGATATCATCGATTTATTTGATAAATTAGGAAATCCAAAAACACATATGATTTCTGAAGAAGACAAAGAAACCATAGTAACAGAGCTACTTAAGAAATACAATAAACCAGAATATACAGAACTTTTTGAAATAAAGCCAGGAGACCTTAATGGAATGAAAGCAGCCATCCAAGAATCCATATCAGAGGTTGAGCAGCTAATAAAGGACGGAGCTTTATTTACAGAAGATATTTATGAAAATTATATCAATGAATTTAAAAACCGTGAAACAGTTGTGAAAGCACTTTGCTTACATATTGCCCATGATTGCAATCTGGCATGCCGTTACTGCTTTGCAGAAGAAGGCGAATACCACGGACGTCGTGAACTTATGAGTTACGAAGTAGGGAAGAAGGCTTTGGATTTCCTTATTGCCAGTTCCGGAAGCAGAAGAAATCTGGAAGTAGATTTCTTTGGCGGTGAACCGTTAATGAACTTTGAAGTAGTAAAAGAACTTGTAAAATACGGCAGGGAACAAGAAAAACTTCATAATAAGAAGTTTCGTTTTACTATAACTACAAATGGTGTCCTGTTAGATGATGAAGTCGCTGAATTTATAAATAAGGAAATGAGCAATGTAGTTCTTAGTATTGATGGCCGTAAGGAAGTAAATGATCTTATGAGACCTTCCCGTAATGGAAAAGGGAGCTATGACTTAATCCTTCCTAAATTCATTAAATTAGCTGAGAGCCGAAATCAAACCAATTATTATGTAAGGGGAACCTTTACCCGTAATAATTTGGATTTTGCCGAGGATGTAAAGCATTTTGCAGAGCTGGGCTTCAAGCAAATATCCATTGAGCCGGTTGTTTCATTACCAGAGGAACCTTACTCTATTAGAGAAGAAGACATTCCGCAGATTTATGAGGAATATGACAAGCTGGCTAAATATATGTTAGAGAAGAAGAAGGAAGGAAAAGGTTTTAACTTCTTCCACTTTATGATTGATTTGACAGGTGGTCCATGTGTTGCAAAACGTCTGTCCGGATGTGGTTCAGGTACCGAATATCTTGCTGTTACACCTTGGGGAGATTTATATCCTTGCCACCAGTTTGTTGGTGAAACAGATTACCTTATGGGAAATGTATTTGAAGGAGTAAAGAGAACCGACTTAGTAGAAGAATTTAAACAATGTAATGTATATTCAAAAAACCAATGTAAAAATTGTTTTGCAAGATTTTATTGCAGTGGTGGTTGTTCAGCCAACTCCAATAAGTTCCATGGCCAGATTAATGATACTTATGAAATTGGATGTGAACTGCAAAGAAAAAGAGTTGAATGTGCAATTATGTTAAAAGCTGCGGAAGCGGTAATGTCATTCTGAGCCTGAAAGGCGAAGAATCTCAGTAAACCATTTATATATCACCTGGAATTCAAGTTTGAGAATTTACTCAAATGTAAGGTGTTACTTGGCTTTTTATTACGTTTCATTGTAACACATAGATTTACATTATTAGAAAAGAGAAGAAATGGAAAAGTGGTTTATAAAGAATAAAAAGGCTGATTTTCAAGCTATTATGAGACAATATAAGGTTAGTGAAGTATTAGCCAGATTGATAGTGAATCGAAATCATGAAACCATGGAAGACATAGAGGCATATTTGCATCCTGACTTAAAGCATTTACATAATCCACTTCTTATGAAAGATATGAGGAAAGCCCGTGATATATTAGGACAAAAGATAGAATCACAGGCTAAGATTCGTATTATTGGCGATTATGATGTGGACGGCATTTCTTCCACTTTTGTACTATATACTGGTTTGAAACGATGTGGTGCAAATGTTGACTATGAGATTCCAAATAGAATGAAGGATGGCTATGGTATTAACATTAATATAATTAAAGCAGCTTATGAAGATGGGATTGACACCATTGTAACCTGTGATAATGGCATATCAGCGCTGGAGCAGGTAGAAAAGGCAAAGGAATTGGGGATGACAGTAATCATTACCGATCATCATGATATACCATTTACCATGGAAGATAATCAGATAATCTATCATATTCCTAAAGCAAATGCGGTCATAAATCCCAAACAACCTGACTGTGAATACCCTTGGAAAGTGTTATGTGGAGCAGCAGTTGCCTTAAAGCTTATTCAGGCTTTGTATGAACGATTCAATTTTAGCAGACAAGAATTAGGAGAACTACTAGAAGTAGTTGCCATCGCAACTGTTTGCGATGTAATGGATTTGGTGGATGAAAATCGTATCATCGTAAAGAATGGACTGGACAGGCTTAGGTCTACAAAGAATCTGGGGTTAAGGGCTTTGATTGATATTAACAATATACATATAGCTAATTTATCTGCTTACCATCTTGGATTTATAATAGGACCCTGCCTGAATGCATCCGGAAGACTGGATACTGCCAAGAAAGGTTTAAAGCTATTACTGGCAGATACTCCGGAAGAAGCTAAAAAGCTGGCAGAAGAGTTAAAAGAGCTTAATGATGCTCGAAAAGATATGACTGCAAAAGGTCTGGAACAAGCTATTCAAATAGTGGAAACCGGTGATATGAAAGAGGATAAGGTTCTTGTTGTATATTTGGAAGACTGTCACGAAAGCCTTGCGGGAATCATAGCAGGAAGAATTCGGGAAAAATATAATAAACCTACTCTGGTACTTACCAATTCAGAAAATGGAGTAAAGGGTTCCGGCCGTTCCATAGAACAATATAATATGTACGAAGAACTGACCAAATGTAAAGATTTATTGATAAAATTTGGTGGACATCCAATGGCAGCAGGATTATCTTTGGAAAATAGTCAGGTAGAACCATTTCGTGCAGCTCTAAATCAATATTCTACCTTAACAGAAGAAGATTTTATTCCTAAAGTATCTATTGATGTACTATTACCATTAGGCTATATCAATGAAGAACTGGTAGAAGAATTAGAATTACTTGAACCATTTGGAAAAGGGAATACAAAGCCAATCTTTGCAGAGAGAAACTTAAAAATAAGAAAAGCCAGTATACTTGGCAAAAATGCCAATGTATTAAAGTTACAAGTGGTAAATGCTTATGGAAGAGTAATGGATGCCATGTATTTTGGGGATATAGATTCTTTTATTGGTGATTTGACGGAGCATTATGGTCAGAGTGAAGTGGATAAAATGTTCCAAAACCGAGATAATGCAGTTACTTTATCAGTTATTTATTATCCTTCCATTAATGAATACGGCGGTTATCGTTCCTTGCAAATTATTATACAAAGTTATCAAATGCAAAACTAAATAACATTGAGATTATGTTACAAGCTAAACTGTAATGGTATTATACTTATACTTTTACTCAATACACTCAAGAAAAAAATTGCTATTTCTATCTAATGATGATATAATTTTTGAAGGTGTTTCTTGAGCTTGATTATGGAGAAGTAAATTTATAGAGCCTGTTCAATTTTGATAGGCTCAAATTGAAGGACATGGGTGTAGGTTGGAAAAAGTTTTCGACATCCCGATTATCTGTGTACCAATGAACGCAGATGGAGATTGAGAAACAAGTTTTTCAACTGGCAATTTGCGTGTAGAAGCACAAAATCGTTGTCATTATTAAATGGTGCTAAAGCGCCGGAATAGAGGTTTATATGAAAAGATTAGAAGAATATGTGAGAAGTATACCAGATTTTCCGGAAGAAGGTATTGTTTTCCGTGATGTAACTACAGTATTACAAGATAAAGACAGTTTAAAGATGTCTATCGATCAAATGCAGGCTCTATTAGATGGAATTGATTTCGACGTTATTGTTGGACCTGAATCCAGAGGCTTTATTTTCGGTGTTCCAATTGCATATAATTTAAATAAGGCTTTTGTTCCTGTTCGTAAAAAAGGTAAGTTACCTTGCGAAACCATTGAAATGGAATATTCCTTGGAGTATGGCACAGCTACCATTGAAATGCACAAAGATGCTATCCAACCGGGGCAAAAAGTTGTTATTGTAGATGATTTAATTGCTACCGGTGGTACCATTGAAGCAATCACTAAGCTTGTGGAAAGACTTGGTGGTGAAGTTGTAAAGATTATCTTCTTAATGGAATTACAGGGTCTTAATGGACGTGAAAAGCTTAAAGGTTACGATGTGGATGCTGTTATTAAGTATGAAGGTAAATAGTTAGAGAGTGAAGATTTTGCCGGTACCTGCCTTTGTAAATTCTTTTGCGGGTTGTGGAACAAGAGGGTTCGCTGGTATATATGAAACGTGTTTTTCAGTTGCTCTGAGCATTTTTGCCTGATTGTCCGCTTTGATAAGCCAACAAGTTGCCTTCTCCAAGCGGACAATCAGGCAAAAATGTCGCCGCAAACGAAAAACACTTTTTTCATATATACCAGCGAGCCCTCTTGTTAATTTACTGTGTTGAGAATTTACAAAGGCAGGTCCTGCCCCCAGCAGGTACCGACCAAATCTTTGTAGGTTTTCTACCTACCTAATGAGTTTATGCAATTAAATCTATTTCCCAAGTATGAATTTATCTATTTTCTTTACATCAGCATCGGGATTAAGTTCATGAATATGTGTATAAAGTTTTTCATAAGCTTGTTCTTCTGACAGGGAGTAAGCCTTTTCAAATATTTCTTTATTAAAAAAGTTTTCGGTTTTACAGAATGTAGTGGAGGACCATCCATACTCTTGACCGGTTTTTGAATATTTTTTACTTCTCCCGCACATGGTAATATACATTTTCATTTGTAGTTCAGTAATTGCATTATTAAATTTTGTTTTATCTTCTTTAGTAAAGTTACCCAGTTGTTTTATAATATGTAAAGGCAATGTATCTTCGCTACTAATGAGCTCATATATTCTTTTAGCATAAAAGCTTATGTTCCCATCATAATATTCCTCTTCAAAACTTTTCACACCACGTCTCACTGCATAAAAATAAGGATACCAGTCAGCAGTAATAAAACCGCTTTTCTTAAAAAAGAGCTTTGAATAAGCAATATCATTACGTTCATCTAACACTCTAATTCGCCACTCCCATGGATCAGTATCCATATCTTCTGTGTGCCATTGTACACTTTTTCCATAATAATCACATAATGCAAATACACCATCAGAATTTTTTTCTCCACCAGTACTCATTCCGACCTTTAATAATGCATTTATAAAATCATTGTAATTATTGATTTCTTCAACCGTATTACTCATATTGCCTCCGTTTTCAATTATTATTTTGTTTAACAACTTTATCCAATTATACAATAGTGTTAATAAAATTACTACTAGATAATTGTTAGGTATTACATAATACGGTAGAATTAAGTAGTAAAACATGTGTTATTACTTATAGCTTAAATAAAAAGTTAGCTTATTAGAAATTGCGTTTATTATAATACTTTAAAAAAGATGTTATTCTGAGCCGCAGGCGAAGAATCTCGATATGTATCGGGATAGAGATTCTTCGCCTGCGGCTCAGAATGACATTCTTTTTTTTACAATAACTTTATAGTAATTATAGTAACCGCAATTTTTAATATAAGTAACAAATATAAATAGCAACTATAAATTATAAATACTATTTCACGAAAACGTAAATTGTCTTCTACTATAATTTCTACTAATCAACCTACCGTAACATGAGGGATTGCAGGGGTATGTTAATAAAGTGTTTTTCGTTTGCGGAGACATTTTAACTTGATTGTACGATTGGAGAAGTCAACTTGTTGACTTCTAAAAGCGAACAATCAAGCTAAAATGCTCGTAGCAACTGAAAAACACGATTAACATACCCCTGCAATCCCTCATGTTTCACAACCTCCTTGTAGAAATTATAGTAGGAGACCCCATAACCTCTCGTCAGACAATAAAATTTAACCCAATAAACTATAGACAAAACCCATCACAAAGTGTCATAATAATATAAATCAATTGATTTTTTCTAGAAATATGATTATAATAAGAAGATAAACTTTTACGAAGGTGGTGATTTCATGGAAAAAAAGGCGAACAAATCTAAAATAAGTGATTTTGACAATTCAGATTTTGAAGATATAAAAGCCCCTGCAGACTTTACAAGCCCGGAAGAATTATATCAGCAATTAATTAAAGTAGTGGAAAGCTATCACCCATCTGCTGATATTTCCATGATTGAAAAAGCGTACCACCTTGCAGATAGCGCCCACAAGGATCAGCTTAGAAAATCAGGGGAACCATACATTATACATCCATTATGTGTGGCTATCATATTAGCTGAATTAGAACTTGATAAAGAAACCATAGTGGCAGGGTTACTTCATGATGTTGTGGAAGATACCAAATACACCGTTGAAGAAATTGCTGCTATATTTAACGAAGAAATTGCATTACTGGTAGATGGTGTTACAAAACTGACTCAATTAAATTATTCTAAGGATAAAGTTGAGATTCAGGCAGAAAACCTTAGAAAAATGTTCTTAGCAATGGCTAAGGATATTCGTGTTATACTGATTAAACTTGCAGATAGATTACACAATATGCGTACCCTGCAATATCAAACACCGATTAAACAGAAAGAAAAAGCCAGAGAGACCATGGACATCTATGCACCTATTGCACAAAGACTTGGTATTTCTAAAATTAAGATAGAATTAGATGATTTATCCCTTCAATATCTGGAGCCGGAAGTCTATAAAGACTTAAATGAAAAAATAGATTCTAAAGTAATAGAACGAAAAGAATTCATTGATAAAATTGTTGAAGAAGTCAGAGAACATGTAAGGGCAATGGATATTGATGCCAAAATAGATGGTCGTGTAAAACATTTCTTTAGTATATATAAAAAGATGGTCAACCAGAATAAAACCTTAGATCAAATCTTTGACTTATTTGCAGTTCGAATTATAGTAGACACAGTGAAAGATTGTTATGCTGCTTTGGGAGTTATACATGAAATGTATAAGCCGATTCCAGGCAGATTTAAGGATTATATAGCTATGCCAAAGCCAAATATGTATCAATCTCTTCATACCACCTTAATTGGACCAAGCGGACATCCATTTGAAATACAGATACGTACCTATGACATGCATCGTACTGCTGAATATGGTATCGCCGCTCACTGGAAATACAAAGAAGGTCAGGATGGTAAGAATACCCGTGATACGGAAGAAGCAAAACTTACCTGGCTTCGTCAGATATTAGAATGGCAAAGAGACATGTCTGATAATAAAGAATTCTTAAGCCTTTTAAAAAGTGACTTAGATTTATTTTCAGAAAGTGTTTACTGTTTTACTCCTACAGGAGATGTTAAGAATTTACCTAATGGCTCAACACCAATTGATTTTGCATATAGTATTCATAGTGCTGTAGGTAATAAGATGGTAGGTGCAAGAGTCAATGGCAAATTGGTAAATATAGATTATGTAATACAAAATGGTGATAGAATTGAAATCATAACTTCACAAAACTCTAAAGGACCCAGCAGAGACTGGCTAAGCTTAGTTAAGAGTACTCAGGCTAAGAATAAGATTAATCAATGGTTTAAGGCTGAGTTAAAGGAAGATAACATTATCCGTGGTAAGGATATGATTAACAATTATTGCAAGACTAAGAATATTAATTTAAGTGAACTTCTAAAGTCTGAATTTATGAGTAAGGTTATGTCCAAATATGGTTTCCGGGATTGGGATTCCATTTATGCAGCTGTTGGGCATGGTGGACTAAAAGAAGGTCAGGTAGTTAATAAATTAAAAGAAGAATATGACAAGAAACATAAAAAGGAATTAACTGACGAAAAGGTTCTTGAAACTATTTCTGAAATAAAAGAAAATAAGCCTGCTACAGTAGCTAAAACCAAAAGTGGAATTGTAGTAGAAGGTATACACGATGTAGCTGTTAGGTTCTCAAAATGTTGTAATCCAGTACCTGGAGATGAGATTGTAGGTTTTGTTACCAGAGGACGTGGCGTATCCATACACAGAACAGACTGTATTAATTTAATGAACCTATCAGAAGAAGACAGAGCAAGATTAATTGAAGCAGAGTGGGCAACCGGTGTAGGTTCCGCCCAAGGTGGTGAATTATATTTTGCTGAAATAACAATATATGCAAATAATCGTAATGGTGTATTAGTTGACGTTTCCAGAATATTAACAGAGAACAAAATTGATGTTACCTCTATGACAGCTCGAACCAGCAAACAAGGAACGGCAACCATTAGTATAGGATTTGAAATCAATGGTGTAGAACAATTACAATTTATTGTTTCAAAATTACGTAGTGTGGAAAGCGTTATTGATATTCAAAGAACAACAGGTTAATACCAACATATGCATTCTATATGATTATGGAAAGGAAGATTTATTTTTTGAAAGTAGAAACTTATGTATTAGGACCAGTGATGACTAATTGCTATTTTGCAATTAATGAAGATACAAAAGAAACCTTAATTATAGATCCTGCCAATAGCGCCGATATAATTAAACAAAATTTAAATAAAGAAGCATTAAAACCAGTTGCTATCCTTTTGACTCATGGACATTTTGATCATATATTTGCAGCTGCTGAAATAGCTAATGATTTTCAGATACCTATTTATGCTTCAAAGGAAGAAATAGAGCTTTTAGGAACTCCTTCTTTGAATTTATCTCCTTCTATAGGTGAAAATATATCATTATCACCAACTAACTTATTAAGTGATAATGATGTACTAAAGCTTGCTGGGATGGAAGTTAATGTAATCTATACACCGGGACATACTAGTGGAGGAGTTTGCTATCTATTTAAAGAAAGCAAAATATTATTCACTGGAGACACATTATTTGAAGGTACCGTTGGAAGAGCAGACTTACCAACCAGTAACTTAAATGCATTACTGGATTCTTTAAATCGTAAATTAATGAAATTACCAGATGATATTACTGTTTTTCCAGGACATGGGGGAAGTACTACCATCGGCAATGAAAGAAATACAAATCCGTATGTCACTCAAGGTGGATCATTCAAATGATTAATATAACTTTATCGAAAGACGAATTTGAACATGATATATATGCTTTAGTGAAGGCATTCTACCCCGATGACCAAATTAAGGTCTACAAACCTGAACCAGAAAAAAACAACTGTCATTCTGAACAAACAAAAGACTGCCATCCTGAACAAACAAAAGACTGCCATCCTGAACAAACAAAAGACTACCATCCTGAACAAACAACCTGTCATTCTGAACGAAGTGAAGAATCTCACCAATCCGGGGTCGAAAATAAAAAACAGAATGAAAATAAAAAACAGGATGCTTATAAGCAACACAATGCTTACAATAACCAGAATAGAAATATTCTAAATAAGAGCAACCTCCAGAACAATCCTATAAAAGATAATGCCGACACTGCTATTCATTTATATATCACCCTAGAACATAATAACATTCAACTAATTGCCTCAGGAGAAAATCAGGAGATTCTAAAAAAAGAAGCATCTGTTCCAACTGATGAAAAATCACAATACCGAAACCATTTAAAACGTTTATTATACAGCTGTTTAACCCACATGACAGGAAAAGAACTACCCTGGGGAACATTAACTGGAGTAAGACCTACTAAAATTGCTTTCGAACATTTGGAAAAGAACATGCCAAAGGAAGAGATAGCAGGTTATATGAGAAAACAATATCTATGCTCCAATGAAAAGATAGATATTAGTTTACAAGTGGCAGAACGCGAATATACACTTCTTCAAAATATGGATTATAAAAAAGGATATAGTGTCTACATTGGTATTCCTTTTTGTCCAAGCACTTGCCTCTATTGTTCCTTTACTTCTTACTCATTACAAGTTTATGGCGGCATTGTGGAACAATATTTACAAGCACTTTTTAAAGAAATTACCTATGCAGGAACCTGTATGACCAATAAGAAATTATCTACGGTATATCTGGGAGGCGGGACACCAACAACACTAAGTGCAGACCAGTTAGACCGTTTATTAACTCATATAGAAAGTAATCTGGATTTTTCAAACGTTATAGAATATACAGTTGAGGCTGGCAGACCAGATAGTATAACTATAGATAAATTAAAGGTTTTAAAAGAACACGGAGTAACCAGAATCTCCATTAATCCACAGTCTATGAGGCAAAAAACCTTAGACATTATCGGTAGAAAACATACAACGAAAGAAGTTGTGGAAGCCTTTCATATGGCAAGAGAGCTTGGTCATGATAATATTAATATGGACATTATCATTGGATTGCCTGGAGAAACCAAGGATGATGTGGCGTACACATTAGAGGAAATTAGGAAACTAAATCCAGACAGCCTTACCGTTCACACTTTGGCAATAAAAAGGGCTGCCAGATTAAATCTTAAAAAAGAGGATTATCTGGATATGAAGCCTCACGATACCTTAGATAGCTTTCAGTTAACCATGGATTTTGCAAAGAAAAATAATTATCTCCCCTATTATCTCTACAGACAGAAGAATATGGCAGATAACCTTGAAAATATAGGCTATGCAAAATACGGTAAAGAAGGTATTTATAACATTCTAATCATGGAAGAAAAACAAACAATCCTTGCTTTAGGAGCAGGTGGATTATCTAAGTTTGTTTTCTATGATGAAAATCGTATTGAAAGAGTTGAGAATGTAAAAAGCTTAAAGGATTATATAGAACGTATTGATGAAATGATTGAAAGAAAAAGAATCTTTCTACTTAACAATGCTTTATTATAACGAAAGGAAATTCCTATGCTATTAAATGATAATCTAAAAATAGATTGGTCAGAAATAGAGGCGACAACCATAGATGACTTATTAGAAGCCATTGATCATGGGATATTAGTCAGCAAATTAGCTACCTCATTGTCCAGAAAGTTAGGTAAGGATCAAAATTATTGTTATTGTATGGCTTTAGCAGGTATGGTGCATGATGTTGGAAAACTAAAGTTAGGAAATTTTATATACGGAAGAAAAGAAGACACCTTAATTATAGAAGAAATGAAATACGTTCGTATGCATCCCATAATAGGAAAGGAGGTTCTAAAAAAACAAGACTTCCCCGAT
>CALDJN010000446.1 GCA_937901695.1 uncultured Anaerocolumna sp. | reverse complement strand
GATATATTACTGATTAATTCCTTGGTATCTTCCTCATATTTTAAACGAACATCAATCAGTTCCTTTAACCGGATTCTCATTTCTTCAAAATCCTCACATAACCGTCCGATTTCATCCTCCGGATCTCCTTCAATGGAATAGTCCAAATTACCTTCTTTCATTGCATTGGTAGCTGCATGAAGGATATTTATTGGCCGTAATATACTTCGGTAAATCCATATCACAAGTACTACAGAAGTAAATATCATAACTAAAATTACAGAGCATACAATTTGATATGCAAAAGACTTTATTTGTGGAACTAATGTGGTTACATCGGTTATAATAAATATGCTTCCCTCTGTTCCATCTGTAAAATAGAAGTCCTGTTGTTTTATTAAGAAAGGATGTTCACCATCTACGTAAAAACCCCCATCAATATCTATGCTGCTATGATTGAATTTCGGAAGGAGACCGCTTATTTTTTCAAACTTATTTGCATCTCCACTATATATGATCTCATTGCCTTTTCGAACAGCAATAAAAGAATATTTAGACTTAAGTTGTTCATTTAGATAATCAATATACTCATTATCTTCAAATTTTTCTGGTTCATTGGTTCCTGTTAGTATAATTTCGTTGTACACACCTCTTGTAATACGATTTAGAATTTTTAAAGGATTTGTAATTACCTGAAGTGTGTCGGATTTTATATCATAATTTTCCTCTATAGAATTGCTTTGAAACCGAACAATGGTACCACCGGTTATCAGCAGTAAAATCAAAGGTAATGCTGTGATGATTAAAAATGCTGTTAATAATCGTCCTCTTAATTTCATATAAAACCTCTTTCTGTATTTCATTTACTTTCTACGGTTCCAGAATAATTAGATTACTTATTATTATACCATATCAATTTGATAATTACATGTAAACTAAGTATGATGAATATAAATATTTTATGAAAAATGCCATTCCTAGCTAAAGTTAAAACTCAAAACTTAAGTTTGAATTCTTAACTCCAATTCAGCTTTGCTGAATTTGTGCTCAGAATGACATTTGCATAATCAATGATTTGAGTATCAAAGCCTAAATATAGTTTATTGAATGAACCGTGCTACATATATATGCAGTACGATTCATAATTTAATTAGTATAAGACTTTTGACTCTCAAATCAATCAATATTTAATTAAAAATGCTTTGATACTCTAATCAATGCTTATTATAAATACTTTCTCAGTTCCTCTACCTTGTCCAACTTCTCCCATGGCAAATTTAAATCATTACGTCCGAAATGTCCATAAGCTGCAGTTTGCTTGTAGATTGGTTTTCTTAAATCTAACATCTTAATAATTCCTGCCGGGCGAAGGTCAAAGTGTTCTCTGATAATTTTGATTAATTCTTCATTATCTATTTTACCTGTATTAAAGGTATCAATCATAATGGAAGTCGGGCTGGCTACACCAATTGCATAAGACAATTGGATTTCACATTTATCAGCCAAACCTGCTGCTACAATATTCTTAGCAACATAACGGGCTGCATAAGAAGCAGAACGATCCACTTTTGTACAATCCTTACCGGAAAATGCACCGCCGCCGTGACGGGCATATCCGCCATAAGTATCTACAATAATTTTACGGCCGGTTAAACCACTATCTCCATTGGGTCCGCCAATAACAAATCTTCCTGTAGGATTAATATAGAACTTGGTATTCTCATCCATCAATTCACTTGGTAACACTTCATCAAATACGTATTTTTTAATATCTTTATGAAGTTGTTCCTGGGTAATATCCGGATTGTGCTGAGTAGATAAAACTACTGCATTTAAATGAATTGGTTTACCATCTTCATTGTATTCTACGGTAACCTGAGACTTTCCATCAGGGCGAAGATAGGGTAATGTGCCATCCTTTCTTACCTTGGTTAATTGTTTTGTTAACTTATGGGCAAGATGAATTGGATATGGCATATATTCGTCGGTTTCATTGGTTGCATATCCAAACATCATTCCTTGGTCACCTGCACCAATGGCTTCTATTTCATCTTCAGTCATTAAATTTTCTTTTGCTTCCAGTGCCTTGTTAACACCCATAGCAATGTCTGGTGACTGCTCATCCAGTGCAACAATAACGCCGCAAGTATTGGCGTCAAAGCCATAATCGGAACGGTCATAACCAATTTCACGAATGGTATCTCTTACAATCTTTTGAATATCAACGTACCCATTGGTGGTAATTTCCCCCATAACCAAAACTAAACCTGTTGTAATAGCTGTTTCACAGGCTACCCTGCTCATTGGATCTTGTTCTAATAAAGCATCTAACACAGAATCCGATATTTGATCACAGATTTTATCAGGATGTCCTTCTGTAACGGACTCTGAAGTAAATAATAATTTATTCATAATAACCTCGATTCTGGCGCTTTAGCGCCTTTTAATAATGATAGTAATTTCTCTACTCAATAAAAAAAGTCCGTAAAGACGGACTTGACATCAAGTTAATCAAACCCTCTTATTGTTCGATTGCTCGCTCAGGTTGGCACCTTCCACAAAAAGGGGGTTGCCGTGACTTCATAGAGCCTTTACTCTCCGTCACTCTGAATAAGAGAAATATAATTGTATTTATTTATTGTATTAATGAGCATATCCTATCTTTCAATATTTGTCAAGGGTAAATTATTAGGATACTTTCCGCAACGGACCAAATCCCCTGAATTAATTTACAAAATCTCTATAAATTAGATACATATTTGGGAAAAACCTTTTTCAGAATATCTACTTAATTCTATATCCTTTTTTCAATAATAAGAAATAAATTATCAAATAGATTGACACATCCTAACACATTTTCTATAATATACCATAATGGGATATCGTAAAGGAAGGAAAATAAAAGCATTATAATGCAGAGGGAGTTAAGCGTGAATAAACGTATATCAATTAAGCAAGTTTTATCAGGTATGACTGTTGCAGAAGATGTGTATACATTTGACAACAGACTAGTAATACCTAGGGGTACCGTAATGACAGAGAGAATCATTGAACGGCTTAAAGATTATTCTATTAATAATTTAACTATATTGGTTCCAGAAAAATCTACGCCTGAGCCTGTTAAGACAGTAATGATTCATTCCGAGAAAATCAAAAACAGTCCCGAGTTTAAACAATTTCATAAGGAATTTTTGGATTCCGTTCATGATTTTAAAGGTCATTTAAGTAATATTGTTGATAAAGAAAAAGAAATTAATCAGACAAGCCTTTTGGCTGATGTTTCAAAAACTTTATCTGAAACACGAAATGGTATTCATTTATTTGATATGCTTCACTGTATGCGTGGTTCTGATGACATAACCTATGTACATTCCATAAATGTTTCCTTAATTTGTAATGTATTTGGACATTGGCTGAAATTATCAGATAAAGATATAGAAGTTTTAACCTTATGCGGTTTGTTACATGATGTTGGTAAGTTAAAGCTGCCTCATGAAATTTTATATAAAGAAGAACCCTTAACAGGCACAGAATATGAGATTGTCAAATCTCATCCCTTGGAGGGCTATGATGTGTTAAAAGATAAAGATTTGGATCAAAGAGTAAAGAATGCGGCATATATGCATCATGAACGTTGCGATGGAAGTGGTTATCCAAGAAAGCTCCAAGGTGAACAAATTGACTCTTTTGCAAAGATTGTAGCCATAGCTGATGTTTACGATGCAATGACTTCTGCAAGAGTGTACAGACCAGCATTAAGTCCATTTGATGCAATAAGAATCTTTGAATCTGAAGGGCTGCAAAAGTTTGACCCACATTATATTATGACATTTTTAGAAGGAATCGTAAATTCCTATGTTGGAAATCATGTCCGCCTCAATAATAATATAGAAGGCGAGATTATACTGATAAATAAACAGTCTTTATCTAAACCAATTATTAAATCAGGTGATACCTTCATAGATTTATCGAAGGAACACAATTTACATATAGTAGCTATCTTATAGTTAAAAGCGGAGAATCTTAAGGGAACTTGAGATTCTTCGCCTAATTTATGCTTAAATCTATTAACCTACTCTTAATTTGAACTTTTGAATAGCCTTTTCATCTTCGATATCGATTTTTGCCATAGTTGCACCTAATCCCTGCATCTTACGTTCAAAATCTTCATATCCTCTCTCAATATACTCAACCTGTTCTACAATAGTAAATCCTTCTGCCACTAAGCCAGCTATAACCAAAGCAGCTCCTGCTCTTAAGTCAGGGGCACTTACAATAGCCCCGGTAATGCTTTCTACACCAACAATAATAGCTGTATTACCCTCTACTTTAATATTTGCACCCATTCTTGATAATTCATCAACATATTTGAAACGATTTTCATAAATGGTTTCCGTTACGATACTGGTCCCTTCTGATGTAGCCAGAACGGCTGTCAACTGAGGCTGCATATCCGTAGGGACTCCTGGATAAGGAAGGGTTTTTACATGGGTGTGACCTAATCTCTTTGTTGCGATTACACGAACCGCATCATCAAATTCTTCTACTGTGGCACCAATTTCTACTAGCTTTGCAGTTATAGCTTCCAAATGTTTTGGTATTACGTTTTTGATTAATACATTACCTTTGGTTGCTGCTGCAGCAAGCATAAAGGTTCCTGCTTCAATTTGGTCAGGAATAATGTTATATTCACTTCCTGATAATTTAGCTACACCTTTAATACGAATTACATCTGTTCCTGCGCCCTTAATATTAGCTCCCATACTATTTAGAAAGTTAGCAACATCAACAATATGTGGTTCCTTAGCAGCATTTTCAATAATAGTTTGTCCATTTGCACGGCAGGCAGCAAGCATTATATTGATAGTAGCACCTACGCTGGCTACGTCTAAATATATATGGCTTCCTTTCAGTTCTTTTGCTTCTGCTTCAATCATACCGTGTTCAATTTTAACAGATGCACCTAATGCTTCAAAGCCTTTAATGTGTTGATCAATAGGACGGCTTCCAATATTGCATCCGCCTGGCAAAGCAACCCTTGCTTTATTATATTTTCCTAATAATGCTCCTAACAGATAATAGGAAGCACGTATTTTTCTTATATACTCATAATCTATATTGACTGATTTAATATTTTTACCGTTGATTTTTACAGTATGCTTATTTACTCGTTCAACAACAGCTCCAATTTCTTCAATGGCTTCTAATAAAACATGAATATCACGAATATCCGGAAGATTTTCAATTGTTACTGTTTCATCTGTCATAATAGCTGCAGCCAATATTCCAAGTGCAGCGTTCTTTGCTCCACCAATTGAAACTTCACCCTGCAATGCTTTACCACCTTTTATAATATATTGCTCCATTGCACACCTCTAATTGTTTAATAAGATTTATTAAAATTGCACATAAAACATTCAATTTAATTGTATTATTTTACTACATCGATTTGATTATACCATAAAATTTATGGATGTAAAATAGTTTTTTTATCTACTACTAGTATCTTTATTTTTTGTCATGTCATTCACTTAATACACAAACAATTTTCTCCATTAGTTCTTCTATTCCAAGCCCTTCACTATCTACAATAATATGGGCATATCTTTCGTATAATAAACATCGTTCCTCATATAAGGACTTTAAATCTTGTCCCTTTTTCAGTACGACTCCTCTTTGTTGTATATTTCCAAGGCGATTTTTTATAGTTTCATAGGATAATTTAATATAGACTACTGTGCCGATTTCCCGTAAATGGTTCATAGCTTGTGAGCCATATATTACACTGCCGCCAGTTGCTATTACTGAGTGTTCTGTAATAATATGGCTATTTACCTGATTTTCTATTTCTAAAAAACCTTGTAAACCTTTTTTTTCAATAATATCTTTTAACAGACACTTTTCCTGCTCCTGAATTAATAAATCTGCATCAATAAATTTTAAACCTAATACCTTAGCTAATATGACACCTATGGTACTTTTTCCAGCACCTGGCATACCTATTAAAACTATATTTTTCATCTGGATACCTTGCCTGTCACAACTGCTTTACAGTGTGATACTGCCACAATTAAATAGATTGAAATAAGTGGCAGATAACTTGTCCTTTCTTTATCACTTACAACTTTCTTTATTACTTATAACTTTGTTTATTACTTGCAACTTTGTTTCTTTCTTCATATTCTTTTTAGTAAATTTCATTTTTATTATTCATCCGTTTTGACTTATATACTTACAGACAACTGATTATAGCACCTTTTTATTGTTCCGCCAAGTATTTAGCTTACTTTTTTTTCTTATTTCTGCTTCCTTTTTTTAACGCTATACCCAAATGTACCCACCATTTCTCCAAGTCCATAATATTCACCATGAGAATATACGATTGGCTGGGCTTTATTTAACTGGAACTTACCTGTATCATTTAAGTATTTACCATCCACATGAACACCTAGTACTTCTGCTATAAACATATGATGGGAACCAAGTGGAATGATTTGTTTTACTCTACATTCAATATTAACGGGAGACTCCCCAATCATAGGTGCTTGTACAAACTTTCCCATAACAGGAGTTAATTTCATTTCTTTAAATTTATCTACATCTTTTCCCGATTTTACACCACAGTAATCTGCAGCCTTAACCAATGATTTTGTAGTTAAATTAATAATAAACTCACCAGATTCCTTTATTAGCTCATAAGAGTACCTTTCTGGTCTTACCGAAATATAAACCATGGCTGGGTTGGTACATATTGTACCTGTCCATCCAATTGTTATAATATTAGGTTTTCCTCCTGCTCTTTGGCAAGTTACCATAACCGCAGGTAATGGATATAGCATATTACCTGCTTTCCAAAATTCTTTTTCCATTATATAAACCTTTCACTCTGTTACTTCGAATTTTTAGGGGCTGTTG
>CALDJN010000445.1 GCA_937901695.1 uncultured Anaerocolumna sp. | reverse complement strand
ACCCATAACTTCAAAATCAGCCATTTCATTAATTAAACTGTCATCAAAATATAATTTCAGCCAACTTGCTTGGCAAATAGATTAAGCAAGCGAACAATAGCGGATTCTTCAAGGAAAAGAATAAATTACACCCGAACAAACGGAGCTTTTCGAATTGCACTTTCAATTTGAGACACCCTATACCATAATATCACTAAAATCATATATTCTTTTCATTATATAGCACATTAGTCAATACCAATTCACGAGGGTAAATCTACAAGAGCCGTAACCTTAGTTGAAAGTGATGTTATCCACTATTGCTCGGATTTTGGATTATATTCCTGTGAATGGGAATATAATGATGTTAGAGATAGTAATAATTCAGATACATACCACTGTACTAGAGCGGAAGTGCAAAAAGATGGAGTTACAAAAGCTACAAGTGAAAATGCATATGAAATGAAGCATTTAATTGCAACTACTTATATTTTAGAAAATTTTATGGTGGAGGCAATATGAATAAAAAAAGATATATTTGCAGTTGTTGTATTTTATTTGCAATGCTTTTAATAAGTATAATATTTATTACCCAAAACCCAGTGAATAAAGAAAAAGCACTTCCAGTTCTATTCCTGCACCTGGTGAAAAGGTTGATAAAGCAAATGATATAAAAAGTATTTATTGTTTTCAAATTGCTGATACTTATCTAGATGATTCCATGCTAGATGCACTTTTAAAACAAGGCAATCCAATAGATAATTTAAAAAAGTTTAATAAAGATATAAATGAATCATTCGAATTTATTGAAATAACAAAACAACCTTTGGAAGTTGTAGGGACCTACTATGAAGGTAGTAATATATTCGTTGTTTCTCCAAGGAATAACAAAGATTTAAGAAATCAAATAGTAGATGTTGGTAACAAAGAGGTATATGTAACACCCTTGAAAGCAATTCAATTAGGTCAGACTGCATATAAGTTAGTTTCAGATTGTTTAGACATGGGTAGGGGATTTAATGGCGCAGATTTTTCATACTCAAAAGGGGATAATATTCCTGTTATATTGGGAAACGATTATAAACAATTCTATCAATTAGGAGATAATATTGTTGTTAATTACTTGAATAGAGATGTCACTTTAGACATTATTGGTTTCTTTAAATCAGATTTGCATTTAAAAATAAATAATAATAGCTATGATTTAGATACTTATATTTGTAGTCCGCATTTTGATATTATTGATGTCATTGATGATGAGGATAAGATTTTCCAACGGCGGTACTATTTTCAAAGGAATAATGGATATATTAGAATAGATAGTAACTTGATTACCGATGTATCTGATAAATCCAACCTAGAAGAAATTAATCTGGAGTCTTATACAAGTAAAATTCAAGATATAGCAGAAAAAAATGCTTTAGAATATATTTCAGTTGAGCGAATAACTAAAATGGAAATTTTAAACTAAGGATATCGAAGAGTGCTCTCAAGCCTAGTATATATAAGACTTTGTAGGAGCTTTTCCATGTAAAATTCTGTTGCATATTGATCCTTATTTTGCATATTACAATTGTTTTATTTCTGCCAAAGAGGAACTAAAAAAGAGACGCTTTCGTCCCTTATTTAGTTTACTGGAGATAAAGCATGAAATTTTACCACATTAAGGATGAATCACCATAATGGTATCTACAAGCTAGAATATAGATATTTTCATTATCAATTTTATTTCCAGATCATTTCTATCATGAGTATTTGAATTTATAATGATTATCACTTTGTTAACGTTTTGATATCTTGAAAAGCACAAAAAGAGATTTGTGCAACCAATTTTGCATACCTATTTTATACCTTCGGTTTAAATTTAGAGAAAACATTATTTTTTCGAACTATTTTTCCAAATTATACATATGAATATAATAGGATTTTGATGTGACAATGGTGGATATATGAATCGCGAAGAAAGAAACAGAATTATCAGTCATGATTATGCAGATTTACTTTTTACAGACCAGGGCAGACCATCTAATATTAAATTTGATGGGAATTTCACCACGAATGTAGTTAATAATAATCTATGGATAACACATATACCCGTGTCTAATATAACATATAATAGTTTATACAAATATGGTTATGAGGCTATGCCAAAGTGTTTTGGATTATTATCTACTCCTCCAAGCTGCCACATGCACTCCCTTCCTCTTTTAAACTCTTCCAATATTCTAAGGCTTAGAAAGACACCAGGCTTTGAATTAGAAGGGGAGGGCGTATTAATTGGATTTGTAGATACCGGGATAGATTACAGGAATCCCATCTTTCAATATGATAATAATACAACAAAAATAGTCTCTATCTGGGATCAAACCATTTACAGTGAAAATCAATATCCACAAGGTTTTTATTATGGAAGCGAATTCTCCAGAGAACAGATTAATTACGCTCTAAATAGCACAAACCCTCTTGATATTGTACCTAGTACTGATGAGATTGGTCACGGTACAGTACTGGCAGGAGTTACTGCCGGTTTTCCTCAGCCTGATTACGGATTTACTGGAATAGCTCCAAAAGCTGAAGTTGTCGCTGTAAAATTAAAAACTGCCAAGCCCTACCTAAAGGAATTTTTTAAGATTCCCAATGAGTCCATTTGCTATCAGGAAAATGATATTATATTAGGTATAAAATATTTATTACACGTTGCTGAAACATTAAATCGCCCTATTGTCATTTGTTTAGGATTAGGAACCAGCCAAGGTTCCCATACAGGGGTAGAAATCCTGAGTACTTATTTAACCAATATCTGTAGAATACCTGGTGTAGTTGTTGTAGTAGCAGGAGGAAATGAAGGAGACCGTGGACACCATTACTTTAAAGAAAGTGCATCTGGAGAAAACCTAAACTTTTTTGAGTTAAATGTAGGGGTAAATGAAAGCGGATTTACCATGGAATTATGGTGCATGGCTCCAAATACAGTGTCATTAAGTATATCCGCCCCATCTGGTGAAGATATTGTTCATATTCCATCTATAGCAACTGTACATGATACAATAAAAACTTATTACCAGAATACGCAAGTTTTAATTGATGCCCATGTAAGAAAATCCAACTCCGGAGATCAATTAATCATATTACGTTTTGATAATCCTATTTCAGGAATATGGAGATTTCGCGTAGAGGGAAAAGGTACCCTTCCAACAAGGTACCATGTATGGCTGCCCATAGATAACTTTATTTCCCCGGGTACCTACTTCTTAAAACCAAATAATTTTACCACATTAACTACACCTGGTAACTCTGACTTTCCAATTGTAGTCACCGCTTATAATCATATAAACAATACCTTATTTTGTAATGCCAGCAACGGGTTTACCGCAAATGGATATTTTAAACCAGATCTTGCTGCTCCAGGTGTAAACATTCTAAGTCCTGTATTAAATAATGAGTTTGCAAGGTTAACTGGAACAAGTCTGGCAGCCGCACATACCGCCGGTATAGCTGCTATGATATTAGAATGGGGAATTGTAAGATATAATTATCCTATAATGTGTACTCATGAGGTGAGAAATCTATTAATCAAAGGTGCAAAACGGTGCCCTGATATGACTTATCCTAATGAGCAATGGGGTTTTGGTATTTTGGACGTATACAAAACCTATATTACTTTAATCAATGAGTATTATTTTAGGTAGTTTTTAAGATGCTTATTAAAAAGTTAGCTTATTAAATAAGGACGCTTTGCCTAATATAGGTTATGCAGACC
>CALDJN010000444.1 GCA_937901695.1 uncultured Anaerocolumna sp. | reverse complement strand
GGCGCAATCTCACCTTATATTAGCTAGTACAGTCGGACGAGGTGAGGCTGATGTAGCAGTAGGAATAGAAAAGATAGCGAATCAAGTAAAAGATATTGATTTTATTCCACTACAAAAAGAAAGATATGAGTTAGTCATTAAGAAGGAAGATATGGACCTTCCAGTTATAAAAACTATTTTAAACATTCTTCAATCCGATGAATTTAAAATTGAGTTTAAAGGAATTGGCGGATATGATATTAGTGAAATGGGGAAAATAGTTGCGGAAACCTGAAAATGTATGTGAGAGTGTTATTTTGAATATGGAATGACATTTTGAATATGGAATGACATTTTGAAAGTAGAATATCATTTTAATATAAAATATCATTCCAAATATAAAATGTCATTCTGAGCCGAAGGCGAAGAATCTTTGTAAGTAAACTTATATCTAGATTCTTCGCCTTCGGCTCAGAATGACAACTTTATACAATCCAAATTTTCGGAATGATAACTTCAAACAATCTAAACTCTCAAAGTGGCAGCTTCACCCAATTTAGATTCTTCGCCTTTTAGGCTCAGAATGACAAGTATTTATTTCTTTAACAAGCATTTATTTCTTTAACAAACAAGCATTTATTTCTTTTACAAACAAGTTTTTATTTCTTTAGCTTCATAAGTGAATTAGCTACTAGATTATTATATTGTTCCTCTGTTAACTTTGTATGATAGAATAAATCGTAGTATCTGGCTGCTTCTTCATAAACATTGTAGTTAGCTTGTTCAGGATATAGCAGTTGTGTAATCCAGATCATACCCATATAGCGGTTAACAGAAGGAGGGTTGCCCATCCAGTTATAAGGTCCAGATGGTACTTCAAAGTATCTGTTGTTTTTAATAGCAGACAGTTCTTGCCATGCTTTATCCTTTGCTACAGTATTATAAATACTTCCTGGGGCAAATATAATAACATCAGGATTCCATAAGAGAATTTGTTCCATATCTACCGGATTACCGGTTCCCTTACTTGAAATATCATCAACTACAGCTACATTATTACTAACTTGATCAATTATTTCTGCGTGAAAGGAGTCTTTCGCTAACACACTAAGTCCGTCACTTGTGCAATATAACAAATTAACTTAGTGTGTTAGCGAAGGAGTCTTTAGCTAAAACACTAAGTCCATCACTGGTACAATATAGTAATTTAACTTTTCCGTCTTCTCCAACTTTATTCATAATGTCCTGAGTTTTTGTATAGATTTCGTCACAATAATTTGCTAAAACTTCAGCTTTTTCTTCTCTGCCCAGAAGTTTTCCTAATTCTCTGTATGCATCTCCCATACCTTCTGTAGTTGCTTCAATATGTATGGTAGGAATATTAACCTGCTCTGCAATGGCATCCATATCTTCTACAATTGTAGGCTTAGATTCCCCAACATCTATAATTACTTGCGGATCTGCTTTTACAACTTCTTCAAGATTTAAATCACCTTTTCCATAAAACTGTCCAAGTACAGGAAGGTTATAATATTTACTATCCAAATACTGTGCTGCTTCTGTATCCCAATCACTGGAAAGTCCTACAAACATATCAGGAGCTAAAGCAAAAAGAACAATCTGAGCCATAGTTCCAGAAGGAGCAATTCGAGTAATGTTTGTTGGAATTTCCACCTGGCGGCCTGCTGAGTCGGTAAATGTAGTGGTTCCGTTCTCATTAGCTGTTTCTCCTTGTGCCTGAGAATCTTTTTCTACATCTTCATTTTTGGTTCCATCGGTTGTGTTGCCTTTTGTTAAATCTGTTTGCGATTCTGTAATTTCATTAGAATTTTTTTTAGAGGAACTGTTTTTACTTTTGTTTCCACATGCTCCTACTGTTGACACCACTAAACAAATTGCAAGTAGTAGCGGGATGAGTTTCTTTTTCATAATTTGTTTTCTCCTTTAAAATTTATATTACAATTCCAAACCTAATATGTTTTTTGGAATTGAAACTCGATATTTATCATGGCATAAGCTTTGAATTTTTACGCTTACTCCATACAGAGCCTTAATTAAATCTTCTGTATATATTTCAGATGGAACGCCGTATGCGATTACCTTACCATTTTTCATAGCCATAATCGTATCTGAAAAGTAAAATGTCTGGTCTGGATTATGAGTGGATTGAATGACCGTATAGCCTTCTTTTACAAGGGATTTAATCTGTGTTAGAACTAAAATCTGATTGCCAAAGTCCAGATTGGCAGTAGGTTCATCTAATATGAGAATCTTGGCTTCTTGAACCAGAGCACGGGCTAATAATACAAGTTGCCGTTCCCCTCCGCTAATCTGAGCGTAGCCTCGGTTTCTAAGATGTTCAATTCCTAACCTTTCTAAGGCTGCGTTTGCCAGGGCTATTTGCCTCTTCCCCGGACTTGAAAAGGAAGATATCTGCACGGTTGTACCCATTAAAACCATATCAAATACACTATAGTTAAAAGGAGGATAATGGGATTGAGGAATATAAGCTATTAATTTGGCTATTTCTTTTATCTTAAGATTCTTGCATTCTATTCCATTTATCTTTATTTGTCCGTCGTAGCCATTTAACAAACCAAGAATACAGCGAAACAGCGTACTTTTGCCTGCACCATTTGGTCCCAAAACAGATAAGAATTGGTTGCCCTGTATGGTGAAATTAATGTTATCTAAAACATGCATATTTCCATAGCTAAAACTAAGGTTTGAAACTTCGATACTCATTCATTTTCCTCCTTTCTTGTGATTAAATAGATAAAAAAGGGAGCACCAATAATGGCTGTCAGTATACCTAATGGAATCTCGGTAGTAAAAAGATTTCTTGATACATTATCTACTAACAGTAGGAAGATGGCACCGGATAGCATAGTTGCCGGTATTAAATATATGTAATTGTTTCCCACTATTTTTCTTGCAAGGTGAGGAATGACTAATCCAACCCAGCCTATCATTCCGCTAACTGATACACTGGCTGAAGTAATAAGGGTAGATGCAATAATTATAATTAATCGAACTTGTTTCGAATTAACCCCCATCGTTTTTGATTCGTCATCACCTAACGTTAGAATATTCATACGCCATCTTAATAAAAGCAAAGGTACAAGTCCGATAATCATTGGAACAAGTGCGAATAAAACTTCACTTTTCTTTGCGCCGGATAAACTGCCCATAAGCCAATATGTAATAGCGGGAAGCTGATCTGTAGGATCTGCCACTAATTTAATGAAGGAGGTTCCTGCAGAAAATAGGGAGCTAACCATAATTCCTGAGAGAATCAGCCCTAAAATTGTATTACCTTTCGCTTTCTTACTAATTAAATACACAATAACTACTGTCAAAAGGCTAAAGAAAAATGCGCTGAGGGTAATCATATAATGACTTCCATTATTTAATATAGCAAATGCAGCACCAAATGCTGCTCCGGAAGAAGCCCCCAGAATATCAGGAGCTGCCATGGGATTTTGAAAAACTCCCTGGTAGGCTGCACCAGCAGTAGACAAGCAACAACCTACTAAACCTGCTAAAAAAATCCTTGGTAAGCGGATATTAAATAAAACGATTTCCAATTGTTTATCCCAAAACGGCTCTATTGGAAAGATTTTTGATAATAATATTCCAAATAATTCTTTTGTATTGATAGGGTACCTTCCCAGGCGAAATGATATAATTATAGATATTATTAGAATAATTCCTAAAATAAAAATTCGAAAGGTATTCCTATTTGACTTTTTCATTTCAC
>CALDJN010000443.1 GCA_937901695.1 uncultured Anaerocolumna sp. | reverse complement strand
ATGAAAGGAATTGTATCTATGGGATATTATTTAACCGGAGTGACCATGGAAGATATCCAAAAACAGCGGGATGAAATTATAAATGTAACCATGGAAGATATTCGAAATCTTTCCGATATTGTTAAAGCCATTATGGATGATGGTAATATCTGTGTTATTGGCAATGAAAAGAAGATTGAAGAAAATAAAGATTTATTTAGAGAAGTAAAGACTCTTAGTTAAGGAGAAACATCCAACATATGAAAAAAAATGAATACAAATCCGGTTTTGTTACGCTAATTGGCAGACCCAATGTAGGAAAATCTACATTAATGAATTACCTTATTGGTCAAAAGATTGCTATTACCTCCAACAAACCCCAAACTACAAGAAATCGTATACAAACCGTTTATACAAAAGAAGAGGGGCAGATTATCTTTATTGATACACCAGGTATTCACAAGGCAAAGAATAAGCTTGGTGAATATATGGTAGCAGTGGCAGAGAGAACTTTAAAAGAAGTAGATGTAATACTCTGGCTTGTTGAACCCTCAACTTTTATAGGTGCCGGTGAAGATTATATTGTCCAACAACTAGGTAAAGTTAAGACTCCTGTTATTTTGGTTATTAATAAAGTGGATATAGTAAAGAAAGAAGACATTTTAAAATTTATCAATGCCTATAAAGATATTTATCAATTTGCAGACATAGTTCCGGTATCAGCTCTAAAGGGAGACAATACGGAAGAATTGATTCATACTATATTCAAGTATTTACCGGCAGGACCCAGGTACTTTGATGAGGATGTGATTACAGATCAGCCGGAGAGGCAAATTGTAGCTGAATTAATAAGAGAAAAAGCCTTAAGGCTATTAGGCGATGAGATACCTCATGGTATTGCGGTGGCAATTGAAAGAATGAAGGAAAGACCGGGCAGCGATCTTGTAGATATAGATGCTACTATTATATGTGAAAGAGATTCTCATAAAGGAATTATTATAGGTAAAAAAGGTGAGAAGTTAAAACAAATTGGCACCCAGGCAAGACAGGAGATGGAAAACCTTCTTGACATGCGTGTGAATTTGCAGCTCTGGGTAAAAGTGAAAAAAGATTGGAGAGATAGTGATTTCCTAATTAAAAACTATGGGTATAATAAATCGGATTTATAGTTCCTAAGAGAAACAACCTATATTAAAATTCCCCTCAAAACCTTATATGGAATATTTTTATTAGTTTAGAACTAATTTGGTTGGATAAACTATTATTAGGAACTTAAGTATTGTACTTATAAACTACAGTTAGGGGGAATTAATATGAATCAAATAGATTATTGGAAAAAGTTTGAGCAAACAGGTTCTGTAAATGATTATTTAATCTATACTGCATGTACATCAGAAGAAGCTACATGCTATGGGAGAAATGAAGTAAGAGAAGGTGGCAGCAATTGTGATAACAACACCTATGACAGGGATGGTTTTATCAACCATGCCAATTGGAGATTATGATAAACGTTTGGTTATTTTAACTAAGGAAAGAGGTAAAATAACTGTATTTGCAAAAGGCGCTAGAAAACCAAGTAGTGCCTTTTTGGCGTGTAGTCAGCCATTTTCCTTTGGAGAATTTTCCTTATATGAAGGAAAAACTTCGTACAATTTAATGTCCGTTAATATATCAAATTATTTTGAAAATCTTAGAAGTGATATAGAAGCTGCCTATTATGGAATGTATTTCTGCGAGCTGGCAGATTACTTTACCCATGAAAATGAAGATGAAACTGAGATTTTAAAGTTATTATACCAATCCCTTCGGGCGTTAAGCATGGAATCCATCGGTAAAAGCCTTATCCGAAATATTTACGAATTAAAGATAATGGTTATCCACGGAGTAGCACCTCAGGTATTTCAATGTGTGAAATGTGGAAAGGAAGAAGATTATCATCTTTTTAACAGTAGGGAAGGCGGTCTTATTTGTAATGACTGCAGGCATGGAGAGATTAGCGGGAGGAATATAAGGGTAAGTTCCTCTACCATTTATACCATGCAATATATCATAACTTCTTCCATTGAAAAGTTATATACTTTTACCGTCTCAAAAGAAGTATTGGAAGAACTAAAACAATGTATGAATAGTTATAAAGAATTCTACATAGATAAAAAAATGAAATCATTGGAAATATTAGAGAAACTATTCTAATAGAATCTAATATAAAATTTAGTTGAAATATATTTATTTTAAGGTTACAATGATAGAAAACTGATTTTTGTCTAAACGGAGGAGCATTTTATGAAGAAATTTGTTCTTTGTACAATCCTGGCATTTACCCTTATTTTATTGGCTGGATGTAAAAGAAAAGATATAAAGTTAAAAACCGAAGATGTCGGTGTGAATACGGTTGTAATTAAAAAAGACGGAACCGTACAAGCAGCAATGGTAGAAGAGTTTAATAAAGATTATTACAGTTTGGACGAGTTAAATGATTTTGTCACGAAACAAATCGACAAATTTAATAATTCAGTGGGATCGGAAACAGCAATTACCATTGATTCTCTGGAAATGAACAAAGAAGATGCGGTGCTTATATTAACCTATCAGGATTTGGATACCTATGCGGCTTTTAATAAAGTAAAAGCGGTAACTATGGAAGTAGATGCCTTACAGGGAGCAAATTTAAAATTGCCGGATGTATTTGTAAAAGAAGATAACGGTGCTTATGTAAAACAAGACGCAGCATTAAATAATGGAAAGTATAAAATAGTTATGATACAAGATAATGTGGATTTGATGGTGGAAGGTACCATTAAATATTATGCCAATTGTATATTAGTGAATTCATATACCATTCAAACTACACCAGAAGGTGAATCCGTCATCGTATATAAGCCATAACCTGTAATATTGATTTGAATGTTAAAAGTCAAAATATAGGTTATTGAATGAATATTACTGCATAGTTTAATTGGTATAAGACTTTTGACATTCAAATCAATTTCTATATGAAAATATTTAATTTAGATAAATTATTGAAAGGAATGAAAGTAAGATGGAAAAGACAATGGAGAAAATTGTTGCCTTAGCAAAGGCTAGAGGATTTGTGTATCCTGGTTCAGAAATATATGGAGGGTTAGCTAATACTTGGGATTATGGTAACTTAGGCGTTGAACTTAAAAATAACATAAAAAGGGCATGGTGGAAAAAATTCATACAGGAGAATCCTTATAATGTCGGTGTAGACTGTGCAATCCTTATGAACCCTCAAACCTGGGTAGCCTCTGGACATCTAGGCAGCTTCTCTGATCCATTAATGGATTGTAAAGAGTGTCATGAAAGATTCCGTGCAGATAAAATAATAGAAGATTTTGCCCAGGATAATAATCTAACCTTAAATGGCTCTGTAGATGCCTGGACTCATGAAGAAATGTCTAAGTATATTGATGAACATAACATACCATGTCCAACTTGCGGAAAACATAACTTTACAGATATTCGTCAATTTAATCTTATGTTTAAAACTTTCCAGGGTGTTACAGAAGATGCTAAGAATGTAGTATATTTAAGACCAGAAACTGCACAGGGCATCTTTGTTAACTTTAAAAATGTTCAAAGAACTTCCAGAAAGAAGATACCATTTGGTATTGGACAGGTTGGTAAGTCCTTCCGTAACGAAATTACACCTGGTAACTTTACCTTCCGTACAAGAGAATTTGAACAAATGGAATTAGAATTCTTCTGTGAACCGGATACGGATTTGGAATGGTTTGCATACTGGAAACAATTCTGTATTGATTGGTTAAAATCCCTTGGAATGAAAGAAGAGGAAATGAGAGCTCGTGACCACGAAGCAGCAGAACTTTCCTTCTATAGTAAAGCAACTACAGATATTGAATTCCTATTCCCATTTGGATGGGGTGAATTATGGGGTATTGCTGATAGAACGGATTATGACTTAACTCAGCATCAAAACGTATCCAAAGAAGATATGAGCTATTTTGATGATGAAAAGAAGATTAAATACGTTCCTTATGTGGTGGAACCATCTTTAGGTGCAGACCGTGTAACCTTAGCATTCCTTTGTGGTGCATATGATGAAGAAGAAATTGGAGAAGGAGATGTTCGTACTGTCCTTCATTTTCACCCTGCATTAGCTCCGGTTAAGATTGGCGTATTACCATTATCCAAAAAATTAACAGAAGGAGCAGAAAAAGTATATCAGGAATTATCTAAATATTATAACTGCGAATTCGATGAAAGAGGAAACATTGGTAAACGTTATAGAAGGCAAGATGAAATTGGTACACCATTCTGTATTACTTACGATTTTGAATCGGAAGAAGATCAGTCAGTAACGGTACGTGATCGTGATACAATGGAACAAGAACGTATTAAAATAGCTGATTTAAAGGCTTATTTTGAGCAAAAGTTTGATTTTTAATCTATATATATCAATTAAAAAGATAAAAATAGCTTCACATACTTATGTAACATGTGTTATAATGTTGAATGTTGACAAGAAGGTCAAAAAATAACAGATATTTTAGGAGGTAAAAAGACTAAAATGGCAAAATGGGTATATTTGTTTAAGGAAGGTAAAGCAGATATGAGAAATCTGCTTGGTGGTAAAGGGGCCAACTTAGCCGAGATGACTAATTTAGGACTTCCAATTCCACACGGTTTTACTATAACTACAGAAGCATGTACAGATTATTATAACAATAATAAATCAATTTCAGACGAAATTAAAGGTCAAATCTTTGATGCTTTAAAGATTCTTGAAGAACAACAGAATAAAAAGTTCGGTGATACAGAGAATCCATTATTAGTATCTGTTCGTTCTGGTGCAAGAGCTTCCATGCCAGGTATGATGGATACCATTCTTAACTTAGGATTAAATGACGTGGCTGTTGAAGGCTTTGCAAAGAAAACAGGAAATCCAAGATTCGCTTATGATTCTTATAGAAGATTTATTCAAATGTTCTCTGACGTAGTTATGGAAATCAGCAAATCTAAATTCGAAAGAGTTTTAGACGAAGTCAAAGAGAAAAAAGGTGTTCATTATGACACTGAGCTTACAGCAGAAGACTTAAAAGATGTTATTACACAATTTAAAGCATTATATAAAGAAGAAAAAGGAACTGAATTCCCTCAGGAACCAACCGTACAGTTAATCGAAGCAGTTACAGCAGTATTCCGTTCCTGGGATAATCCTCGTGCAATCTATTACAGAAGAATGAATGACATTCCTGGAGATTGGGGAACCGCAGTTAACGTACAAGCTATGGTATTTGGTAATATGGGTGATACATCAGGTACTGGTGTTGCATTTACACGTAATCCATCTACTGGTGAGGCTAAGATTTATGGTGAATATTTAATCAATGCACAAGGTGAAGACGTTGTTGCAGGTATCAGAACTCCTCAGCCTATTACAAAACTTCATGAGGATATGCCGGAAGTATATGATGAATTCATGAGAATTGCACACTTACTTGAAGAACATTACAAAGATATGCAAGACATGGAATTCACAATTGAAGATAAAAAACTTTATTTCTTACAAACTCGTAACGGTAAGAGAACTGCAGCAGCAGCTTTAAAGATTGCTTGCGATTTAGTTGATGAAGGAAAGATTTCAAAAGAAGAAGCTGTTAAGAGAATTGAAGCTAAATCTTTAGATCAATTATTACATCCTGCATTTGATCAAAAGGCTCTTAAAGAAGCAAGACCTATCGGAAGTGCACTTCCTGCATCTCCTGGTGCTGCAGCAGGCAGAGTATACTTTACTGCTGATGAAGCAAAAGAACATCATGAAAAGGGTGAAAGAGTAATTCTTGTTCGTTTGGAAACTTCACCAGAAGATATTGAAGGTATGCATGCATCACAAGGTATCTTGACTGTACGTGGTGGTATGACATCTCATGCAGCTGTAGTAGCTCGTGGTATGGGAACTTGCTGTGTATCCGGTTGTGGAGATATTAAGATTAATGAAGAAGCTAAATATTTTACACTTGGCGGAGCTACAATAAAAGAAGGAGATTACATTTCCTTAGATGGTTCTACAGGTAAAATTTATGTAGGAGATCTTCCTACAGAAGAAGCTACTATCAGTGGTAATTTTGATAGACTTATGCAATGGGCTGATGAAATCAGAACATTAAAAGTAAGAACCAATGCTGATACACCAGAAGACGCTGCTAATGCAGTGAAATTTGGCGCAGAAGGTATCGGTCTTTGCCGTACTGAGCATATGTTCTTTAATGAAGATAGAATTCCTAAGATTAGAAAGATGATCCTTTCTAAGACAGTAGAAGCAAGGGAAGAAGCTCTTAAAGAATTAATTCCTTTCCAAAAAGGTGACTTTAAGGGAATCTACGAAGCAATGGAAGGAAGACCAGTTACTATCCGTTTCTTAGATCCTCCATTACATGAATTCGTACCTACAGAAGAAGATGACATCAAAGAATTAGCTAAAGATATGGGTCTTACTGTAGAAGAAGTAAAAGCTACCTGTGATTCCTTACATGAATTTAACCCTATGATGGGACACAGAGGATGCCGTCTTGCTGTAACTTATCCGGAAATCGCTAAGATGCAGACAAGAGCAGTTATGGAAGCAGCTATTGAAGTTAAGAAAGAAAAAGGATATGATATTGTTCCTGAAATCATGATTCCATTAGTTGGTGAAAAGAGAGAATTAAAATTCGTTAAAGATGTTGTTGTTGAAACAGCAGAAAAAGTAATCGCTGAATACGGTTCCGATATTAAGTACATGGTTGGTACTATGATTGAAATCCCTCGTGCAGCATTACTTGCTAACGAAATCGCTGAAGAAGCTGAATTCTTCTCCTTCGGTACAAACGACTTAACTCAGATGACATTCGGATTCTCTCGTGATGATGCTGGTAAGTTCTTAGATGCTTACTACACTAACAAGATTTATGAATCTGATCCATTTGCAAGACTTGACCAGGAAGGTGTTGGACAACTTGTTCAAATGGCAGCAGAAAAAGGCCGTTCTACAAATCCTAAATTAAAATTAGGTATCTGTGGAGAACACGGTGGAGATCCATCTACTATCGAATTCTGCCACAAGATTGGTTTGAACTATGTATCCTGTTCACCATACCGTGTGCCAATTGCTAGACTTGCGGCAGCACAGGCAGTGTTGAATAATAAATAATATTGAAATTTCAACGTTTTTCGATGGTTTGACTTGGGTTAGACTGTATTGAATAATAGCCAAGAAATAATAGGGCATCCTATCATATAAAAGTGGTAGGGTGCTTTTGTTGTACTATGAATTATTAGGAAAGTGTATTAGAATATTAATAGATGTTATTCTTTCTTGAAACTTTTATATGAAATATCATTATATTCACCTAATCAGTGAGCGATTTCACTATATGCGTTATTTTAATCATTTTATCGTGTGGTATCATTAAAGTAGGAGGTATGCCTATATGGCAAAAGTTAATCTTAGAATTGTTAACTCTTGATATTTTATGATAACCTGCTATAATAAGATTATAAAAGGCAATCGCCACAGGGTGGTTGGCCAGTGGATTATAGTAAAAAACCTTCCTGACTCGCCAAAGTACAGGGAAGGTTTTTTAAGTTGGTGACATATTAGATAAATAAATGTCAGTAATGCAATGATGAACATACCAAATTGTATTAAGTCTTTGAAATCAAACTTATTATTCATACGCATCACCTCCATTCTATGTAGAATGAAGGCCAACCACCCTATACACGATTGCTAGCAGTTATAAACTGCTTAGTTAAATTATACCATAGGAACAATGGGAACGCAAGTTCGAAAAAAGTGAATGGCTACTTAATTGACGGAAATTCTATACTGATTGTAATATAAAGCTTAAGCTTCTGTTTCTAATATAATTCTTAGTGATACTTTCATTGAGGGCAGCACAGGCAGTTTTGAATAATAAATAATATCAATATACCAAAAAAGCAGTCCTTTAGGGCTGCTTTTTGGTATGCAGCTTGTGTTATGATGCGTAGCAGAGAGTCCAGCTGCAATGTGCTAACCGTTGGCGGACAACACTAAAATCCGATACGCTAACCAGAAAAAACTGGCCGTTGGCAGACAACACTAAAATTAGCCGTTAAAGAGAAAGTATGTAGCACATTAGTGTTATTACTTTCTCTTTTTTATTCAAATAAGGGGAGTACATATATGAAAATATATAATCTTGAAGAAGCTGGACGAATAGCAATAACGGCAGGTACATACCCCAACATTAATTATGGAACCCTTCCCTTTTAAAAGCGAAGTCCTGCTCTATTTTGCCAGTGTTAATAAAAATTCACCCACTTCTTTAGTAAAACGAAGGCAGGAATCATGAAGGTCATCTGGTAATCCGTTCATGAATCCGTGGATTTCATAGGTAAAATCACCTTTATAGTTTATCTCTTTCAATGTTTTCATGATTGGTTCCCATTTAATTTTTCCAAAGTAAGGTAGTAAATGATCATCCTTTTCGCCTCTATTATCATCTACATGTAACGCTTTTAAAGCAGACCCGATATCACGAAGTGCTGCACATTGGTCAGCAGCACAGAGGTTTGCATGACCAAAATCCCAACAAATGCCGAAAGTCGAATCATTAAGCTTATCATATAATTCCATTAATTCTTCAGTAGAGCTGGCATATCGTCTTCCAATCTTAGATTCAATCATATTCTCAATAGCGATGCCCACATTATGTTTTTGGGCTAATGGTATTAGGGCTCTATAGTATTTTAAGTTTTCTTCCAGAGACTTTTTATAAGAATAATATGTGCCATCACTAACAGTACCTGGATGAATCACTAGCCATTTTGCCCCAATTATACCGGCTCCAATGATGGAACGCCGCACTAATTCTTCGTTCCGCTCTTTTTGTTCTGCTGTTAATCCGTTCCATCCATAGAAATGAGCATGAGCCTGAGAAACCTCTAAACCCAAAGAGTCTGCTAACTCTTTTTGGCTCTTCACAAATTCTTCCCAATTATCCCTGGTCATTGGCAATGTGCCTCGTGAATAACTTGCAAAATTCATATCCATTATTTTATAACCTGATCTTGCAATGGATCGAATGCTATCTTCACAAGAATAAAACATGTTAGCTGTATCCCATAGTATATGTTCGTGAATACATGTTGAAGTTGATAATCTCATATGCAACCTCCTAATTAATAGTTTTGTTATAATACCTTTATATTGTGATTATATTATAACTTACTATAAAGTCAAGAATGCAATTAAGAGTAAATGGTCATATTTTAATTAAAATAGTTTAATATTGTGTTAAAAATAACTAGATATTAGGGAAAAGTATATAGAAAATATCATTTAATACAAAAAAATAGATTAAACTTGATTAATTATGCTCGTTTAAGTGAAATTGTATGCTCACTTACATATTTTAACGCAATATGCACAAAAAATATCAAAAGTATAGACTTAATTTATATAATTTGATACAATACACACTATGGTTAAGCAGTTTATATTATAAATAGATACATAAATGTGAGTGTAAAACACTAAGTTAGGAGCAAATATGAATATAAGTGATATGAAATTAGAAGATTTTTTAAAAACACCAGTAGTTTGTAATTGTGGGCATCAACATAGGATTAATCTAAAATGTGCGAAAATAGGTTTTGGGGTCATAAATGAACTACCACAGATAATTAAAACGGCAGGTTACCATAAGGCGTTTATTGTAGCAGATCAAAATACATATAAGGCGGCAGGAAATAAAGTAATTGATGCATTGAAAAAAGCGGAGATCCCGTATAAGTTATTAATTTTAATGGGAGATACCATAATTCCAGATGAGGCAATTATAGGAAGTGTTATGATGGCTTATGAAGAATCCTGTGATTTTGCCATTGCTATTGGAACTGGGACAATTAATGATATTGTCAAGTATTTCAGCTTTAAGATTAAGTTACCATACTATATTGTAGCAACTGCGCCTTCCATGGATGGTTTTATATCAGTAAGCGCAGCCATGATTACAAATAATTTGAAAATTACATATGACGCTCATGTTCCTGAAGTATTCATAGGTGATTTAGAGGTGTTGACTGCGGCACCAATGTCAATGATTGCAGCTGGTTTTGGAGATATCATGGGAAAATATACATGTCTGCAAGATTGGAAACTTTCCGCAATCATAAATAATGAATATTATTGCGAAACCGTTAAAGAGATTATGGCATTAGCAGTACAAAGAACTATTGGAAGTGGCAAGGACCTTTTGAATCGAGATCAAGAGGCAATAAAAAAGTTAACAGAAGCTTTACTTTTATCAGGAATTGCAATGAGCTTTGTTGGTAACTCCCGTCCTGCATCTGGCAGTGAGCATCATATGTCTCATTTTTGGGAAATGCAATTTCAATATGAAGGTAAAAAGCCAGTTTTGCACGGAACGAAAGTAGGTATTGGAACAATAATATCTCTAAAATTATATGAGTTTTTAAAGAATGAAAAAATTGATTTTACTAAAGTGAGGAACGAAAGTAACTTTCTTACATATGAAGGGTGGGTTAATGAAATAAATAGAGTTTTTCCTGCAGTTGCTGACGATATTATATTGTTGGAGAAACAGGCGGGAAAAAATACAATAGAGCATAAAAATGCACGAATTAACACCATAGAGGAACACTGGAATGATATAAAAGAAGTCCTGGAAGCAACTCCACAAGTAGAAAAGTTAGAAGAATTACTATTAAATATGAAGGGTCCTACTCGCCCGATTCAAGTAGGAATAGATAAAACCTTAGTAAAGGACAGTATTCTGTATGCAAAAGAAGTACGAAATCGTTATACAATCCTGCAATTACTATGGGATTTAGCATTATTAGAAAAATATGCTGATAGAGTGGTAGAATTTTTATTTGATAACAATGATATAAATAAGATTTGAGTAAATTAGGAGGCGATGTATAGATGGGAGATATCGTATTTAAAGGAATTAATAAATCATTTGGCAACACGAAGGTAATTGAAGATCTAAATTTAACAATTAAGGATGGGGAATTTACTGTATTGGTAGGGGCCTCTGGTTGCGGAAAGACAACCTTATTAAGAATGATTGCTGGAATTGGACCTGCAACTTCTGGCGAATTATTGATTAATGGAGAAAACATAACGGATATTCCACCGGGTAAGCGTGATATTGCAATGGTATTTCAAAATTATGCGATTTACCCTACTATGTCAGTCAGAGGAAATATTGAGTTTGGATTGAAGAATAATAAGGTTCCTAAAAAGGAGAGGAATCGTTTAATTGCTGAAATTAGTGAAATTGTTGGATTAACACCTTATTTAGATAGAAAACCAAGTGCATTATCAGGAGGGCAAAGGCAGCGTGTTGCCTTAGCTAGAGCAATGGTAAAAAAACCTTCTGTATTTCTAATGGATGAACCACTTTCCAATTTAGATGCTAAGTTACGAGTAGCAATGCGAAGTGAGTTGATAGAATTACATAATCAATTAAAAACAACATTTGTATATGTAACACATGATCAAGTTGAGGCCATGAGTATGGCAGATACAATCATATTAATGGATCATGGAAAAATCCAACAACATGCTTCACCAGAAATAATTTATAATGATCCTAACAATATTTTTACTGCTCAATTTATAGGAACACCTCCAATGAATATAATTCCATTAAATGAAGGTATAAAACTAGGCTTTCGTCCAGAGAAGATAAAGTTATCAAGAGAAATTACTAACAGCAAATTCCAAAGAAAGTGTCATCTAATAACAAGGGAAATGTTGGGATCAGAGACATTATATAAAGCAATACTCGAAAATGAAACCATTATGATAAAGAGTCTCGAAGCTGAATTTAGAATGGGAGAAGATGTTTATATTTCCATAGAAGATACAGATTTATATTTCTTTGCTGCCGATGGTAATAGAATTCGTAAAGGAGATGTACCGGACTATAATAAGCTGCTAAAAATGGTAGGAGGTTCATGGAATGAAGAATAAAGGAGTTGGAAAGAAAAAATCAAAACGAAATATGAATTTGTTAACACCATACGTAATGGTAACCCCAGCTATGTGTTTTCTAATTATTTTTACATTGTATCCAATGATTAATTTAATATATTTGAGTTTTTTTACTTTTAAATTAGCTCGCCCGGATTTGAAGACATGGGTAGGTCTTTTAAACTATAAATTTCTTTTATTCGTAAAAGAAGATTTTGTAATTGCATTAAAAAATACAGCTGTTTATACAGTTGCTGTAGTTTTCTTTTTAATTCTTTTTGCAGTATTATTTGCAATGTGGCTTGAAAAGGATACTAAATTAAACAGTTTTGCTCAGAGGGCTATTTTCACACCACATTTAGTCGCTATGATTTCGTGTGGTATGATCTGGTCATGGATTATGGATGAAAAAGGTCTTTTTAATGCAGTATTATCTTTTTTTCAATTACCTGGACTTCGATGGCTGAATAGTTCTGCAACCGCAATGATTTCAATTGTTATCGTATCGGTATGGAAAAGTTTGGGGTATTATACATTGATAGTAATTTCAGCGTTAAAATCAATTCCTACTGAGATATTTGAGGCTGCTGAACTGGATAATACAAATGGCTTTAGAAAGTTTTTTAAAATTACGATACCAATGCTTTCACCCCAACTATTCTTTTTATTAATTGTAATTACCATTAATTCTTTTAAAGTATTTGATACAGTACGCACTATGACAGGAGGAGGTCCTGGCAATTCAACCAATGTAATTTCCTATTATATATATCATTATGTATTTAACAATAATCAGATGGGAATTGCAACTTCTGCAGGTGTTGTATTAATGGGTATTTTAATGATTATGACTATATTTTACTTTAAGGCTGTGGGTAAAAAGGTGTATTATCAATAGAAGGGAGGAAATATGGCAATGAATTTAATAAAAACTAAAAAAAGGATTATGCGTGCTATTCCAGCATTTCTTAATTCTATAATTAAATTGGCAGTGGTATTATTCATCTTATTTCCATTCTACTGGATGATAATTACCTCTTTTAAGCCTTACGCAGAAACTATCTTGATGCCGCCTACATTTTGGCCAAAGACCTTTACTTTGAGTGCCTATACTTCTATATTTAATGAAATGAATCTAGGCATTTACTTAAAGAATAGTATTATCATCACATTGGCAATTATTGCTTTACAGATACCAATTATGGTTCCTGCAGCTTATGCCTTTGCCAAGTACAAATTTCCAGGTCATAAGTTAATGTTTGGAATTGTATTAGTTGCATTTATGATTCCTGGGCAGGTAACCTTTATACCAGTCTATTTCTTAATGGCAAGGTTGGGAATATTAAACACATTATTACCACAAATTTTACCTTTTGGCGCTAACGCCTTTGGTATTTTTCTTCTAAGGCAAAATTTTATGCAAATACCGGATGAAATTATTGAAGCTGCAAGGCTGGACAATGCCAGTGAACTAAAGATTATGTTTAGGTTAATGCTGCCAATGTCAAAAGCAACAATGATTACCCTTGCAATGTTTTCTTTTATTAGTCATTGGAATTCATATTTTTGGCCATTAGTTATGACACAATCTGAAAAAGTCAGGCCGCTTACAATAGCTATTGAAAAGTTAAAAGATGTGGAGCTAGGTATATCGTGGAATATTCTTATGGCTGGTAATGTATTGTTGGTTTTCCCTATCATAATTATTTTTATGTTTGCAAGTAAAAAGATTGTCAGAGCCTTTGCGTATAAAGGTATGAAGTAAGTTTTGGTATTTACGGCGGGGAAGTAGAGTAAACTAGACCGTTAATATAAAAATATAATGTAAAATGGAGGGTAAGAAATGAAAAGGAGAATTTTGGCATTAGTACTTTGTTGGATCATGGTAATGTCTATGGTAATGGCATGTAGTGGTCCTTCGGAAAAAGATGTTACTACCGATGTAACAAAGAATGCAACTACAGGAGAAGAGCAAAAGAAAACTAAAGAGGTACCAGCTTCCGTAACTGAACCAATTACGATAGAAATATGGCATCCAAGAGGAGCTGGTCAGAATGGTGATATGATTGCTGCCTCTGTTGAGGAATTTAACAGAACAAATAAATTTGGCATTACTGTAGTAGAGGTATTTCAGGGCGGTTATCCTGTTACTTTAACAAAAACTATGCAAGCCATTTCAGCAGGAACACAACCAGCATTAGTTGTTTTAGAGAGAGCAGCTGGAGTACCTGTTATGGCAGAACAGGATGTTTTATTAGATATGACGCCTTATATTGAAAGAGACAATTTTGATATGGATAATTTCCTCCAGGTATTGTTAGGATATTCCTACTATAATGATGAA
>CALDJN010000442.1 GCA_937901695.1 uncultured Anaerocolumna sp. | reverse complement strand
GTGACTGGAGTTCAGACGTGTGCTCTTCCGATCTGTGTTCAAAGAACCTGTCCTCTTTCAATTTCATTTCTTTGAACACCACGAAGAAGAGCACCGATGTTATCACCAGCTTGAGCTTCATCAAGAAGCTTTCTGAACATTTCGATACCAGTTACAACTACTTTACGAGTTTCTTCTTTAATACCAACGATTTCAACTTCCTCAGATATATGAAGAACACCACGTTCAACACGTCCTGTAGCAACTGTACCACGTCCTGTGATAGAGAATACGTCTTCTACTGGCATTAAGAAAGGTTTATCTGTTGCTCTTTGAGGATCTGGAATCCAGCTATCAATAGCATCGAATAATTCAAGAATCTTATCTCCCCATACACCTGAAGGATCTTCAAGTGCTTTAAGAGCGGAACCTTGGATGATTGGAGTATCATCGCCTGGGAATTCATATTCATTTAATAATTCTCTGATTTCCATTTCAACTAATTCAAGAAGTTCTGGGTCATCAACCATATCACATTTGTTCATGAATACTACGATATAAGGAACACCAACCTGACGGGATAATAAGATATGCTCTTTTGTCTGAGCCATAACACCATCAGTAGCAGCAACAACAAGGATAGCGCCATCCATCTGAGCAGCTCCCGTAATCATGTTCTTAACGTAGTCAGCATGTCCTGGGCAGTCAACGTGTGCATAGTGTCTTTTCTTTGATTCATACTCAACGTGAGAAGTAGAAATTGTTATACCTCTAGCCTTTTCTTCTGGAGCCTTATCAATCTTATCAAATGCTACAGCTTCACCAGTACCTAATCTTTCATGAAGAGTCTTAGTGATTGCAGCTGTTAATGTAGTTTTACCATGGTCAACGTGTCCAATGGTACCAATATTACAATGTGGTTTAGATCTTTCGAACTTAGCTTTAGACATTATAAAGTCCTCCTTTAAAATAAATGCTTTTTAATAGTACATGCGAAGCATGTACTTACCCTCTTTTTTTTTAATCGGGATTATTTTTATTTTTTCTTATAAGCTTAATTATATTTCAATCTAGGAATTTTTTCAAGCTTAAATAACAAAACATATAAATTTATACATATAATACTAATTAAGTATTATATAATACATTATTTTTTACCTTTATCTGCAAGAACCTTTTCTTGTACATTCTTTGGAACTGGCTCATAGCTTGCGAAGAACATGGAATAGCCTCCACGGCCTTGAGTCTTAGAACGAAGTGTTGTAGCATAACCAAACATTTCAGATAATGGAACAAATCCTCTGATTAGTTTAATGCCATTAATATCTTCTGTTCCTTCAATACGTCCACGGCGTGAGCTCATATCACCAATTACATCTCCCATATAATCTTCTGGGACAGTAACTTCAACTCTCATAATAGGCTCAAGTAAAACAGCTCCTGCTTTATGCATAGCATCTTTAAATGCCATAGAACCGGCAATCTTAAATGCCATTTCATTAGAGTCAACTTCATGGTAAGAACCATCATATACCGTTGCTTTAATACCAAGTACTGGGTATCCACCAAGAATACCTGCTTTAGCAGCTTCTTCGATACCTTCACCAACAGCAGGGATATATTCCTTAGGAATAGCACCACCTACAACTGTTGAATTGAATTCGAATGTCTTCTCAGCGTTAGCATCCATAGGCTCAAATCTAACTTTACAGTGTCCGTATTGTCCACGTCCACCGGATTGCTTAGCATATTTACTATCAACTTCTACGCTCTTAGTAATTGTTTCTTTATAAGCAACTTGAGGTGCACCTACATTAGCTTCTACCTTAAACTCACGAAGAAGTCTGTCTACAATGATTTCAAGGTGAAGTTCACCCATACCGGAAATAATTGTCTGACCTGTTTCTTCATTTGTATGAGTTCTGAAGGTAGGATCTTCTTCAGCAAGCTTTGCAAGGGCTTCGCCCATTTTATCCTGACTCGCTTTTGTCTTAGGCTCAATTGCTACGTCAATAACTGGTTCTGGGAATTCCATTGATTCCAGTATAACTGGAGCTTTTTCATCACAGATTGTATCACCAGTTGTAGTGAACTTAAATCCAACTGCTGCTGCGATATCACCAGAATATACTTTTTCAAGGTCTTCTCTCTTATTAGCATGCATCTGAAGAATACGGCTAACACGTTCCTTCTTGTTCTTTGTTGAGTTAAGTACATAAGAACCTGAATTAACAGTTCCTGAATAAACTCTAAAGAATGCAAGTTTACCAACGAAAGGATCCGTCATAATCTTAAATGCTAATGCTGCAAATGGTTCATCATCTGATGATTTTCTGGTTGTTTCATTGCCTTCTTCATCAACACCTTTAATATCTGGGATATCTGTAGGTGCTGGCATATATTCAATAACAGCATCCAATAATTTTTGAACGCCCTTATTCTTATATGCGGAACCACAAAGTACTGGGATGATTTGAACAGATATAGTAGCTCTTCTTAAAGCAGCTTTTAATTCCTCTGTAGATGGTTCTTCACCTTCCAAGAACTTTTCAATTAAATCATCATCTGTTTCACAGATAGCTTCAATCATAGCTGCTCTATATTCTTCAGCTTGTTCTTTCATATCATCTGGTACTTCTTTTATTTCAATTTCTGTACCCTTATCATCTAAATAATAATATGCTTTCATTTCAAACAAGTCAACAAGACCGACAAATGTGTCTTCTTTACCAATAGGTAATTGAAGAGCAACTGGGTTCTTGTCTAATCTATTTCTAATCATATCAATAGCATTGAAATAATCAGCACCTGTTACGTCCATTTTATTAATAAATGCAATTCTAGGTACGCTATATTTATCAGCCTGACGCCATACAGTCTCTGATTGTGGTTCTACACCACCCTTAGCACTAAATACACCTACAGCACCATCAAGTACACGCAGGGAACGTTCAACTTCTACTGTAAAGTCAACGTGGCCCGGTGTATCAATAATGTTAATACGGTGTTCCAAAGCACCAGGAATCTTTTTATGTTCAAATTCCTGAGTCCAGTGACATGTAGTTGCGGCTGAAGTAATTGTGATACCTCTTTCTTGTTCCTGCTCCATCCAGTCCATAGTAGCAGTACCTTCATGAGTATCACCAATTTTGTAGTTAACACCGGTATAGAATAAGATACGTTCGGTAAGAGTTGTCTTACCAGCATCAATATGAGCCATAATACCGATATTTCTAGTTCTGTCTAATGGATATTCTCTTCCAGCCAAGGAAATTCCTCCTTAATTCTAGTGGTTCACATAAAATCTTTCAGTCGTATAATGATTTTACATTAAATTAATATTAACATTGTAAAAATATACTTATATCAAAATGGCATATTACCACCAGTTATATATTGTTGCTTCTAAAAGTAAAATTATTTACCAGCGGTAATTCCTAATTGTTAATTATCAAAACCAAAATTACTTTTATCAGTAATAATAGGATGACAACTAATTACCATCTATAATGTGCAAATGCCTTATTAGCATCAGCCATCTTATGCATATCTTCTTTCTTCTTAACAGCAGAACCTGTATTGTTCGCTGCATCCATAATTTCATTAGCTAATCTTTCTTCCATGGTCTTTTCTCCTCTTTTACGAGAATATAAAGTTAACCAGCGAAGTGCTAATGCTTGTCTTCTATCAGGTCTGACTTCGATAGGTACCTGATATGTTGCACCACCGATACGTCTAGCTTTAACTTCAAGAACTGGCATAATATTGTTCATAGCTTCTTCAAAGACTTCAATTGCTTCTTTGCCAGTTTTTTCAGCTACCTTTTTAAAAGCTCCGTATACGATCTTTTGTGCAGTTCCTTTTTTACCATCCAGCATAATGTTATTAATAAGCTTAGTAACAATTTTGCTATTATAAATTGGATCTGCTAAAACATCTCTTTTTTGTATATGTCCTTTACGTGGCACGTTGCTTCCCTCCTTAATATAACTTATTGTCAAATAATATTATTATTTGCAATAAGATTTTCTTAGATCTTCGGTACTCACATATCCCCTTAGTTAGGGGAATCATTGTGTTCATGCACAGTTTAACTCTATCTTCAAATCTATACCTTATATTTTGAAAACATGTTTCTCAATTCGGTAACAAAATGCAACCCATAGGGATTTATCAGAATCTGAATTTAAAAATTAACCCGGCACTTAATGATTAGTGAAGAATCTCTATTATTTCTTTGCTTCTTTAGGTCTCTTTGCTCCGTATTTGGAACGAGCCTGTCTTCTCTTAGCAACACCTGCTGTATCAAGTGTACCTCTGATAATGTGATAACGAGTACCTGGTAAGTCCTTTACTCTACCACCTCTGATCAGAACAACACTATGCTCTTGAAGGTTGTGACCTTCACCTGGGATATAGCTTGTTACTTCGATACCATTGGAAAGACGTACTCTGGCAATTTTTCTAAGAGCTGAGTTAGGCTTCTTAGGTGTAGCTGTTCTAACTGCTGTACATACACCTCTTTTTTGTGGTGATGCAGTATCAGTAGATCTCTTGTTTAAGGAGTTAAATCCTTTTTGCAGAGCTGGAGAATTTGACTTTTTCTCAATAGTCTTTCTTCCTTTTCTTACTAATTGGTTAAATGTAGGCATTAATTTTCACCTCCTGATGGTTATTGATTATTTGGGTTGCCCACTGTTATTGGTTTCTTGTATGCAAATTTGCACACAAGCATTATCGCAATATGAAATCGCGCTTACTGATTATACTTTAAATTATAAATATTGTCAAGGGATTTGCATAATTTTTTACAAAGCCTTGGCAAATTCTTTTGTAAGAAGTAATTTACAATAAATTAATATATTTATATTACTATTACTGTTTAAAGATTCTTTGAGCCTAGAATTCAGAAAAATCTGAATCCTAGGCCCATAGAGTTTATTTTATTCATAAAATTTTTAAATTTTTTTATTTTGTTACTTGTACAAAATTATTTGTTTGACAATTCTGGATGAACTATCCTAATCATTAGAAAATCAAATAATCTATGAACAACTACTATTTATCTGTAGATTCATCATCAAAATCATCATCTAAGAAACCTTCGTCCATTTCATTGCCATCAGACATATCTTTTTCGTTGGAATTTTCATCGTCGAAATCTTCTTTTAATAATTCAGCATCATCATCGTCAAAGTCATCTGCTTCCGCACCATCAACATCATCCATGGTAGATTCTGAATAATGGTAGTTATCAAAGTTATCATTTTCTGTATCTTCAGAAAGCATGATTTCTTCTTCCATATCTGTGTCCAGTTTTACAGAACGATATCTCTTCATACCAGTTCCAGCAGGAATCAGCTTACCGATAATAACGTTTTCTTTTAGACCGATTAATGGATCCACCTTACCGTTAATAGCAGCTTCCGTAAGAACCTTGGTTGTTTCCTGGAAGGATGCAGCAGATAAGAAGGAATTAGTTGCTAAAGAAGCTTTTGTAATACCTAACATTACCTGCTTACCTTCAGCAGGTTCTAATCCTTCAGATGAAAGTTTCTCATTTACATCTTCGAATTCCAGTGCATCTATTAATTTACCAGGTAAAAATTCAGTATCACCGCTATTTTCAATACGAACTTTCTTAAGCATCTGACGAACAATCACTTCAATATGCTTATCGTTGATTTCAACACCTTGTAAACGATAAACTCTTTGAACTTCCTGAATCATGTAATCCTGAACAGCACGAACACCTTTTATTTTCAGAATATCGTGAGGGTTTACACTACCTTCTGTTAATTCGTCACCAGGCTCTATAACGTCACCGTCTGCAACTTTAATTCTGGAGCCGTAAGGTATTAAGTATGCCTTAGCTTCACCTGTTTCATCGTTGGTTACAATAACTTCTCTCTTCTTCTTAGTGTCTTTAATAGCAACGGTACCGCCAAATTCAGCAATGATTGCAAGACCCTTTGGCTTTCTAGCCTCAAAAAGTTCTTCAACACGAGGAAGACCTTGTGTAATATCATCACCGGCAACACCACCTGTATGGAATGTACGCATGGTTAACTGTGTACCAGGTTCACCGATAGACTGAGCAGCAATAATACCAACTGCCTCACCTACTTGAACAGCTTCACCAGTTGCCATGTTGGCACCATAACATTTTGCACAGACACCAATGTGTGACTTACAGCTAAGAACAGTACGAATCTTAACTTTTGCTGCACTTCCTGCTTCTTTAATCTTCTTAGTAGCAACAATTTTAGCAGCTCTTTTAGGTGTAATCATGTGGTTTGCCTTTACAATGACTTCACCATTATCATCCATAATAGTTTCACAAGAATATCTTCCTGTAATTCTATCTTCTAAGCTTTCAATAACTTCCTTGCCATCGGTAAATGCTTTTACCCACATACCTGGAATTTCTTTACCTTCACAGCAATCAACTTCACGAATAATTAAATCCTGAGAAACATCAACCAAACGACGTGTCAAATATCCGGAGTCAGCTGTACGAAGAGCCGTATCGGACAGACCCTTTCTGGCACCATGGGCAGAAATGAAGTATTCCAATACGTCAAGTCCTTCACGGAAGTTTGATTTAATAGGCAGCTCGATAGTACGGCCAGTTGTATCTGCCATAAGTCCACGCATACCTGCAAGCTGTTTGATCTGCTTATCAGAACCACGGGCACCAGAGTCTGCCATCATGAATATATTATTATATTTATCAAGACCCGTTAAAAGAGCTTCCGTAATTTCGTCATCGGCTTCTTTCCAAATCTCTATAACTGCTTTATATCTTTCTTCCTCTGTCATTAAACCACGGCGGAAGTTTTTAGAGATTTCTTCTACAGTAGCTTCTGCTTCTGCTATAATAGTTTTCTTTTCTGGTGGAACTGTCATATCAGAAATAGAAACGGTCATAGCTGCTCTTGTAGAATATTTATAACCTAAGGATTTAATAGCATCCAGAGTTTCAGCAGTTGTAGTTGCGCCATGGGTATTGATACATTTTTCAAGAATCTTCTTTAACTGTTTCTTACCAACATGGAAATCAACTTCCAATGCCAAGAAATTAGCCGGATCGGATCTATCAACGAATCCCAAGTCCTGACTAATGATTTCATTGAAAATAAATCTTCCTAAAGTAGACTCAATTACTTTACTTTCTTCTACACCCTGGTCATTAATACCAGTTCTTCTTACTTTAATTTTTGCGTGTAAGGTAATGACATTATTCTCATAAGCAAGAATTGCTTCGTTTACACTCTTAAAGCAGTGGCCTTCCCCTAAGTCTCCTGGTTTTTCTAATGTCAGATAGTAAATTCCAAGAACCATATCCTGTGAAGGAACGGCAACTGGACCACCATCCGATGGTTTTAGCAAATTGTTAGGAGATAATAATAAGAATCTACACTCTGCCTGAGCTTCTACAGACAATGGTAAATGCACCGCCATCTGGTCACCATCGAAATCGGCATTAAATGCCGTACATACCAATGGATGGAGTTTAATTGCCTTACCCTCAACAAGTACTGGCTCGAAAGCCTGAATACCTAATCTGTGAAGTGTCGGGGCACGGTTTAACATAACAGGATGTTCTCTGATTACTTCTTCTAAAACGTCCCATACTTCTGGCTGAAGTCTTTCCACCATTTTCTTTGCAGATTTTATATTATGGGCAGTTCCTCTGGAAACCAGTTCTTTCATAACGAAAGGCTTAAATAATTCAATTGCCATTTCCTTAGGAAGTCCGCACTGATAAATCTTTAATTCTGGTCCTACAACGATAACGGAACGTCCGGAATAGTCAACACGTTTACCAAGTAAGTTCTGACGGAAACGTCCCTGCTTACCTTTTAACATATCGGATAAGGATTTTAGTGCACGATTACCAGGACCGGTAACCGGTCTTCCTCTTCTTCCATTATCTATTAAAGCGTCTACCGCTTCTTGCAACATTCTCTTTTCATTACGCACGATAATATCCGGTGCTCCTAATTCTAAGAGTCTCTTTAAACGATTATTACGGTTAATAATTCTTCTGTAAAGATCGTTCATATCAGATGTTGCAAAACGACCACCATCTAATTGTACCATTGGTCTTAAGTCAGGTGGAATAACCGGAACCACAGTAAGAATCATCCATTCAGGTCTGTTTCCTGATTCCCTGAAAGCTTCCACTACTTCCAGCCTTTTAATGATTCTTGCTCTCTTTTGACCGGTAGAACCTTTTAAATCTTTCTTTAGTGTAACAGCTTCTGCTTCAAGATCAATTGCCTCTAACAGCTCTTTAATCGCTTCTGCACCCATTCCCACTCTGAACTTATTACCGTACTTTTCATAAGCTTCTCTATATTCTTTTTCATTTAAAACTTGTTTATATTGTAAATCTGTATTACCTTTATCTAAAACTATATAAGACGCAAAGTATAATACTTTTTCCAATGTCCTTGGAGAAAGATCTAAGATAAGACCCATCCGGCTAGGAATCCCTTTAAAATACCATATATGAGATACTGGTGCAGCAAGCTCAATATGTCCCATTCTTTCCCTACGTACACTTGCTTTGGTTACTTCTACACCACAGCGATCACATACTACGCCTTTATATCGTATCTTTTTATATTTACCGCAATGACATTCCCAGTCTTTGCTAGGTCCAAATATCTTTTCACAGAACAATCCATCTTTTTCAGGTTTTAAAGTTCTATAGTTAATTGTTTCTGGTTTCTTAACTTCGCCTCTTGACCATTCTCTAATCTTCTCAGGAGAAGCTAAACCAATTTTTATCGCATCATATGTGATTTCTTGAGAACCTTCGTTATTCACTACTTCTGGCATCATCTGGCACTCCCTTTCATAGTACGGATACTATTTCATCCGTTCAATATTAACATAAAAAAGCCATAATTCTAATGGAATTGAGAAGAAATGTATCTTTTACTCAATTCCATTAGCTACTTTTTATAAATCGAAATCTTCGTCATCCATTTTATTTAATTGGGGATCATCTTCTTCTTCCTCTTCAAAGGCATCAAAGAAACTGTCTTCTTCAGAAGTGGTTTCTCTGTATCCCGCTTCGCCATAATCTTCATCATATCTGAAGTTGTTGTCCCCTTCAATTAATGGTGTTAAGTCTCCATCGCCATAATCAATGTTTTCTGTCATCTTAACTTCTTGACCATTTTCGTCTAATACTATTACATCAAGTGCCAATGACTGTAATTCTTTTAAAAGTACCTTAAAGGATTCCGGTATTCCAGGTTTTGAAATATTTTCGCCCTTAATAATAGCTTCATAAGTCTTAACACGCCCTGTTACATCGTCGGATTTTACGGTTAAAATTTCTTGTAAAGTATAAGCAGCACCATAAGCCTCCAGTGCCCAAACTTCCATC
>CALDJN010000441.1 GCA_937901695.1 uncultured Anaerocolumna sp. | reverse complement strand
TCAGAACACTACAGGAGACATCGCATACAAGAGAACCAAGACGGTAAATCGTATCCTCATCGGTTACATTTACAATCTGACTAAAATCCTGTTCTGACACAGATAAGTCAAATCCACATCTCGTACCTACCACATATAATACACTTTGGAACACCATCTGTTCCGCCGCTTCCATATCTTCCGGTAAGCCCTTGCGTTTTGTAAAAAATTCCTTTATCACACTACCTGATAGCTGATTTAATTCGGACATTCGTTCTTCGAATTCCTCTTTAATTATGACTCGGATCTCGGTTTTTGTAAAGTCCTTTAATGATGTCAGCATAGCGTTTCTGTCTGTTACTTCATACTGATTCATCTGCCCTTCTGATACCAGAAAATCCAGATAATCCTTAAGTATATTGCCATCAAGTGACCAGGTGAGCTGACTATTTCGCCCGCCGGTATCACTGATATCAAATACGTATTTCATCCTTGGATTCAATGCTCTGGATGGAAATATAGCGATACCCTTACTGCCACGTTTGACAAATCGCCCAACTTTTTTCCACGTATCATAATCGGCACATAATTCAGCGTGTGGCTTTTGGGCATAAATCATCAAGATGTTATCAAACTCAAATCGGTATAAATTCGCAGATAATCGTAAAACATCTTTCCACTTCTCCGCCGACTTGGTCACATCATGAATCTGCTCATCATAAATGGCTTTTACCATATAATTCACGCTCATAGTCTACCTCCTGTTACTGTGCTTCTTTTACTTTGTCTCCAAACATGCTTTTAAACAGCTTATATTCTTCCTTATCCATTTGCACTTCAAATTCCAAATCCATAGCCAGCTTATTACATCTGTCTTCCTGCTTTTTCACTTTTCTGGCTAATCGAAGAAGAATATAGTTCTCTCTCGATAAGCGAATACACTCCCTGAAATCAAGTGCCTTTTCGGTCTGCTCCTGTCTCTTTGCAATCGCAAGTAAGAGTGCCTTATTAACCTCATCTGCCTCATCAATTGAGATTGTAACAGCTGCCTTTGTTACCCCCGATCTGTCCCATTCCTTATGAAGTTCCTTTAATAAAAATTCCATATCTTTCTCAATCACTGCTGTGTTATTCTTCATTTCTGTCTTCCTCCTGTTATCGTGTTTTTCCCTGTTCTTTTTTCATTGGATTAAAGTCAACGCCTTTCATATCCTCTGCATCTAAGACAATCTGTTCTTTTTTATACATCTCCATTGCCTTATCAATAGCTTCATCCAGCGTATCTGCCTCAATATGCTCCACCCTTGACAGTTCTTCTTTAATCTCAATATCAAATATCTGCGCCATTATCTTGCAACCTCCTTTTGGACTCTTGAATTTGTGATAAATCCCTTGTCATACGCACCATCCTGAAGCTTATCGGAAAACGTATCATCTCTTGCAGTCATAAATCTGTCATAAAGTGCGTTCTCCGCTTCCTTCTTTACATTGTCTGGGATGATAGGATTCCTGGTTATACGTTTCAATGCTTCATACTGCTCAACCAGTTTTTGACGAAAATCTTGGATTGTTTCCACAGGTTCTATCTCCCCATATCTTTGTCTGATATCTGAGAAATCAAATTGTGACGGAGTATTACCAAGATACACACCATGATTCCATTCCAGACAGATCATTGCATTGTCTTCCGTAGGTTCTTCCCCCTTCGGATATCGCATATACATCCCCGCTCCAATTGCCACTGTAAAATTTCCACTTCTCTGTTCCATTAAAAGCAGATTATCAGCGGACAGCTTTTCAATGACCTTGTAATCAGAACCATTAAAATTATGAAGCACCTCTCCCTGCTCAAACTTGGCATCTACCGGTTTGTATGAAAACATAAATTTCGTATTTGTACTCCCATCCATTCTCATTCCAAGACTTATTACTTTGTCCAGACAACAAGCATTACAAAGCGATTCATCAAACATTGTTTTCACGTTCACTTCTTCAAATCTGCCACCCAAAAAATCTCTAAGCTGTGATTCTCCGGTACAGAATCTTGCTTCAACACTCTTATTCTCTGAAAACAGTAATGCAATCCACTTTCCATCATCGTGTAAAGTACTTGCCATCTGCATAACAAGTTGTCCTGCAAACACCATGGAATCTTCTTTTCTTCTTCCATGAATCATCAAAAAATCATCCAGTGTAGACAAATATTTTAGTGTTCTCCCCTTTACATGCTCTTTTACAAGCACAATATCTTCTAACTTCATCTTTCCTCCAATCTGAAAAAGAGAACACCATTTACGGCATTCTCTTCTCACTTCTTACTTATTTGGTCTTGCATACATAACTACACTTCCATTATGAAAGTCGCAATAAATAACACCCTTTCTTTCATTTGCAGCTTCCACCATCTTGCCATTTCCTGCATAAATACCTACATGACTGATATTCATATATCTACCGTTATTGGCATAGCTATAGAAAATCAAATCTCCTGGCTGAAGCTCTGCTTCCGTTACAGTTTTTCCTGCTTCATTTAATCCCTGAGCCTCCGCAGCCGCAGTTGTTGAGCCAGCATAACTAATATTCACACCTGCTGCCTGCCAAGCATAATATGCCAGCGAACTGCAATCGTAATAATCACCGCTATCTCGTAAATCCTGACTATACGGATATCCTACTTTAGATAATGCAAAGCCCACCACTGTTTTTTGTGTACTGTCACTGATACCAGCTAAAATTGCATTGATTTCATCTGTTGTCATGGATGAGGTACTATTTCCACCTCCACCTCCATCGTCAGTATATCCGATCATCGCAAGATTCTCTGGTTTCATCATCTCGTTGATAAGTTCAATCTGTTCTGATGAAAAACTATATTCTGTAATCATATCTCTATAATCTTTCAATGTGACATTCACACATAATACAGTTGTACTATCAGTTGTCCCATCCTCATTCTCAGTAACATCTGTCCGTGAACTTGTAGTATAAGAACACATGTCATCCACCACATCCTGAAGCCAGCCTTTTGACGTGTCATTCATAATGACTGCGGTATCTCCGATGCCATGCTTTACCATATAGACACAGATAATATCATAATAATTTGATGGTGTTGCTGATGTTCCTTCATAATCAACATAGACAATCTCTCCAGCATCATAACCAGTATGGTCATTTGCAAGCGTAGTAATCTCTCGGTTGAACTCTGCCACATACGAACTTGTTACAGTCTGAACAGTATCACCTTCTTCTAATGGTGGCAGAAATACTGCAAATGGTGAATTGTAGATAGTTGCTACCACACCAATTACCGGCACACAGATCATTGCAACCAGCAAAACAATAATCAGAAGAAAAGGCGCAATAACCGCCACAACTTGCTTAATGGAAGTTGACACTTTTTTTAGTATCAAGTCTTTTGCCAGCTTAAAAAATGAATCCTGCTGCTTATCCTCCGACTTCATCTTATCCAGAAAGAACTTAATCTTTCTAGCTCGATTAGTAGCAACCATATCATCGTGTTCCATCTTTGCATCGACTACAACACCTGCTGCATAACCTATTGCAGTACCAACTCCCGGAGCAACTGCTGTGCCAGCCGCTGTAGCTGCAGCTTTTGTTCCAACCTTCGCAGCAATCTTTGCAGACTCCTTTGCGGTCTCTTTTGCAGTTTCTTTTGCGACTTTTTTCGACACATCTTTTACTGTCTTTTTCGCAGTTTTCTTTGCAAGCTTCTTTCCTGCCTGTACCTGCTTAATCTTGCGTTTCTTTGCAGCAATAGCCTGACGCTTGAATAATTCTGCACCTCTTGAAGCGGTTCCTACTACTGGTCTGCTTGCTTCATACATGATTCCAAGAGACTGTTGAATCTCTTGACCACCATCCATCTGGTCTGTCATGGTTTTTGCACCAACCATACCTACATTGCGAAGTGTGGTGTTCTTAACCTTAACCGAACTACCATTTTCTCGCATATTCTTACGAAACCTAGATATCCCACTTTCTCGCATATCCTTCGTCTGATGAACCGTACTCTTACGATACGTCTTCTTTGCCTTGTATTTTTCAGACTGCCGAGCTGTGCCGGTTACCTTACTCTCCTTAATCTTAGGGCTTCTGTCTACAGTATAGACATTACTTCCTTTGATGCTTGCACCTTTCGGCACATGCCTGTGAATCTTCGCCTTTTCCTTGGTATGGATTACCATTGGCTTGTCATCAACCTTCTTAATTTTCATTTTCCTCACCTCCTTCGTGAAATAAAATAAGCCGCTAAGAAGCTAAATTGCTCCTTAACGGCTATGTATAATCATTCAATATTTAATTTTCAAAAGCTCCAGAAACCTTGACGTTTCGCCTATGTTGAATTCCAATTTTCTAAACAACAACATCTATTGTCCCAGATGACATAGGTGCAGAGGAACTTTGCGGTACAGCACCACTCGAACTACCAGCCATAGCTACTTCATCGCTTGATTCAACCACCTCATATTGTTGCATTTCACTTATTTTAGCATCAAGTTCAGAAGTCCAATCTTTCCTATCATTTGCATGCCTTTCTACAAACTTATCAATAAGCACCTCATCTGACATATCCTTCTTCTTTTGTGCTGTCATCTGAGCTTGTTTAGCCGCTGCATACATTCTAGGATCATATAGCTGTAAATTCTGTTCATCCGCAGGTGAAACCTTAGCTCCACTTGACATCCTTCTTGCAATCTCCTGTGCTGTCTGCATACCGTCCGTAATTGTATTCATAACAGTAGCCATCTGCTCTGCATACAAAGCATCGTGCTGAGCCCAAAATTCGTTTGCCTGTTTAATTTTTTCTTCTGCACTAATCTGCTTTATTTCAGTTTGAGTTTCCTTTTTGTCTAGAGTCTCATTTATTATTGATTCGTTTTTCTTTGTCTCCTGAGTTTTACCATATTGCATATTATATGGACTGCTTGATATTCCGCTTATTTCCATCCTCATTACAATCATCCTCCTTGAATCTGATAATTGAAATCCGTTTCATATGGACACACCTGCCCTTATTCATAATATCGGCAAGTAAATTTCGAATATTAATAGTGAAGGAAATCGAAATAATATATTATTAAGCAATTTGTAAACTTCTAATATCTCTTCACCTAATACTCCTTCGTAATCGCAGCCACATCATACATTTCCATAAACTCATCCAAGTCCGCCGTATTACGAATCAGCATAATCTCATCAAAATGACCGGTATCTAAATCCTTAAATCCAGCCACCTGCTCACCATTACAAATGCTACATTTAAGAACTGCTTTCTTATTTGTCTTATCATATTCAATCTTCTTTTGTTTCTTCTTAAACATAGAAAGTACCTCATTCATAATCGTCAAGGCCGGACTTTCATCCGACCTCTTGATTATACTACAAATTTTTGGAAATAGCATCTGCTATCCCTTCTGCATAGCTTCCTTTTTCTTCTGCTCAGCAATCTTCTCGTGAATGTTAGTGTTATACAGCTTATAAAGGTCTGTATCCTTACTAATCTGATTATCAAAAGGAATAATGACTGAACCACACTTAATCAGTCCCATACCAGATGCAGTATTGGTTACGAACCTAAGCTGTGCCTCTGATACTCCGATTACCTCCGCCATCTTGGAACTATCTGTGTTCGCCTGCTTCAAAAGTGCCACGAACTCTGAGTTAGCAAGCATTGTGGTTGCTGTGTAATTCTGCAACAGATCAACTACGTTCTGAGTAATTCCGGTACAAAGACCACCCTGTTTTCTTACCTTTTTCCAAAGCTGCTGTAAATACTTTGCAGAATATTCCGAATTAAGAAGCAATGTCGATAGGTCAGGCGCTTTCACGCCTTTCGCCCCGACC
>CALDJN010000440.1 GCA_937901695.1 uncultured Anaerocolumna sp. | reverse complement strand
GTATTTTTGTCACTTATACATAAAACGCCGCAAAATAAGTGTATTATATTGAAACGCATGTAAACACGCATGGGTGCCAGGCACCTTTTACACCTTTTACTCTTTCTCAACTAGCGCCTCAAATTTAATTAATTCCGTGGATACATCTTCTTCAAGAATTTTCCTTTCAACATATTCTTTATACTGTTTTCTACAATTATTTGGAAAGTAGTTTAATATTCTAGTATCATTAACCAGATTCCATTTCTTTTTGTCCATGAATTTCGTGTAGCTGCTCCATGGATAATCTATTGGTTTTTCTACCATCTTAGCTTTTACTGGATTTAAATGAATATATCTGCTTGTCTGTAATAAATAAGCTTCATTCTCGATGATTTCTGCGTGATATCTACCCTGAAATACATGACCGACTAAATTGTATTTATTATTATAATATTTTGAATAGAGCGTTAAAAGATGTTGCATTATTTGACTAATTGAATGATCTTTGGTTTCAATTTGAATATGGATATGATTTGACATTAGACAGAATGATAGGATATGGAACGGGTACCGTTCTTTGATTAACTGTAGATAAAAAAGAAATTTCTTGTAATCTGCTTCTTCCTGAAAGATTTTATTTTTATTATTACCTCTGCTATAGATATGATATATGGCTCCAGGATACCATACTCGTTTTTTTCTAGGAATAAAATCACCTCCAAATAATTATATAATATTTTAATAAGGAATAAGAGTAGAACGAAACTATCATAAAGAATTAAATAAGAAACATTTAACTTTTATAGTAAAGCTAAAATATATTGATGAATTGATATTAGATGATATATAAAATGAAATTAGTCTATTAAAGCTATAATATTATATTTTACCAAGTAATTCAAGAAGTAGATGATATTCTACATGTAGAAGTTTTTTTATAAATTTTGTTAAAAATGATACTGGTGCCAGGCACCCGGTGCCTGGCACCATTTCTTAAAACCACTTATGCTTCTTAAAATATATAATAATCAGTACCGATATGATTAAACTACCTATAATCACTAAGGGATATCCATAGATTAATTGATATTCCGGCATATTAAAGTTCATACCATACCAGCCTACAATAAGTGTAAGTGGCAAGAAGATTGTGGTAATAACCGTTGAGAGTTTCATAATGTTGTTCAGATTAATATCAACTTGTGTTTGATAGGCTTCTCTTACCTGGGAAAGGTAATCTTGCAGGAAGCGTGTACTTTCTAGAAGTCTTTTGTTACGATCCGTTATAATCCTAAAGTAACGCACTCCTTTCTTAGAAAGAAGTCCATTCACATTCTCTTCTATCGCTTCTGTAACGGATAACAGCCTGTCATAATATCTTTTATATCTCATTAGTTTTTTACGTAAGTTTGTAATTTCTTTAATATAATTTTTGTTACGGGAGGTTATGATTGACTCTTCCAATGAAGTTATGGTCTCTTCCATGTGCTCCAATTTGGCATAATCAGTTTTTGTCAAATAATCAAAGAACAGTACTAGAATTCTTCCAAGAGAAAGATCATCCTTTTCGTTCTCCTCATTTTCCATATCTTTCTCTACTTTTTCCAAAATATCTAGTTCTTCCGGATGATTGCATACAAACATAAGTAGATTATTACTAAAATATATAGTTATGTGTCTTGGAAGGGTACCCTTTTCTGCTGATTTCGGTATGTTTAAAGAAATTATATCAAATTCATCATAACTTTCGAACTTAATACTATGTTCTTCCAAAATATCATTAACTATTCTATTGCTTATTCGAAATATTTTAGAATATTGAAGTAATTCTTCTTGATTAAATAAACATAAATATGGCTCTTCTTGATTATATTGAAATTTAGAGCCTTCACTTTCCAAGAGTTTTCCATTATCAACAAAATATATCATGTTTTCATCCTTTAATAGTTATTATTATACTTCTAACTTTTCTCCCTTTTGCAGCTTTTATTCAAATAAATAAACTCTTTCTATTTCATCCAATCCATTTTATTTTTTTATATACTTTTATATCATACTCTTTGTTTAATACCTTACTTGGATTCTCTATTAAAAGCTTATTAACATACGCTTCTCCATATTTTCTACGAATGGTATCCACACACTCAGATAATCTTGGAGCCCGAATCCCATCACTATTACAATCTGTAGCTATAAATTGAATATAATCCTTCTTTAGCAATTCATTCGCTATAATCTGCTGTAATCTTCCGTTATCTCCAGTTATCGTCATAGCGTTCACTTGTATGTATACACCCATGCAAAGCAATTCATAAAAGCGCTCCAATTCACAGGTTATGTTCCTATATCTCTCTCCATGTGCTAATATGGGCAAATATCCGGCTGCATAAAGTTCATTTAATCCATTCTTAATATACTGATATTCTGAAGAGGGTGGAAATTCAATCAGAACGTATCTTGAATCTGCCAGAGTAAGATGTTGATTTTCCTTTAAAAGCTGTATGGTATCAAAGGAATAATAAATTTCACTACCTGTATAGAGAGTAATTGGCAATGTAGTGGAATTGATATATTCTTGTAATTCATTCATATGGTATTTAATCTGTGAATTGGTAATTCTGTATTTACCTCTTTGATTGTGTGGCGTTACAATAATTGAACGAATACCCTCTCTATATGCAATTTTTAGCATGTTAATGGTTTGATCCATGTTAGCTGAACCATCGTCTAAATCAGGTATTATATGGCTGTGAATATCTATAAAACCTTCCATTATTAGTATTGCTCCTTTCTCATATGAATGAATCAATTAAGCATTTTCAGTAAATAAAAGCGGACTATAACTATCTTATTTGTGTAGTTTTCTTCATCCAACCAATAAACTTGTCTGATTGTTCAGCAGACTATAACTATCTTATTTTTATGTAGTCAAGAATATTAGTATCAATGAATCTTCAATATTTTTTCTTACTTTTTATTGTACAAAACATACAGAAATATGTCAAATAATATGAACAAATTATCAATGTAAACAATTGTAAAAGTTATAGTTTAGAAATTAAAACTTTAGGGGGCTACTGCAAAACTGCCATTGCTATAAAAGTATGTCATTGCTATGAAAGAACCATAGCAAGCAACTTCTTCGGGGTTGTTTATGCGCACGAGCAAGCTTGACGCGGCAGAATTATCACGCAATAAGCATTTGGTTTACTGTGGTGCTGTTAAGCGTGGTAATTCTGAGTAAAAATTCAACGAAGTTGAATTTGCGAAGAACCCCTTTCGTTTATAGTGTGCTATTTTGCATTATAATTCTGGGAGTAAGTTCAGCAAAGTTAAATTATAGGCTGGAGGAATCCCATTTTAAAATGAGATTCTTCAAGCATAATTCAGCTTGCTGAATTTGCTTTCAGAATGACAAGGCTTGCTTGGAATGACAAAGTTAGCCCGGAATAGCAAGGCTTGATTAAAATGATAAAGTTAACTCGGAATGGCAAGGCTTGCTCAGAATGATAAAGTTAGCTCGGAATGGCAAGGCTTGCTTAGAATGACAAAGTTAGCTCAGAATGGCAAGGCTTGCTTAGAATGACAAAGTTAGCTCGGAATGACAAAGTTTTTATTTTACCTTAAATTCTTTCCGGACCTTTTCCTACATCTACTACATAGAAATCAGCTTTATAACCAACTTTTTTTTCATATTCCTTACCTACTTCATCAATAAAACGTTCCACCAGATTTTCATCAACAACACTTACAGTACAACCGCCAAAACCGGCACCTGTCATTCTTGAGCCAAATACCCCTTTCTGCTTCCAGGCAGCCTCTACTAATGTATCCAATTCATAACCAGTAACTTCATAATCGTCTCTTAAAGAAATATGAGAAGCATTCATCAATTGACCAAACAGGTATATATCATTATTTTTTAATGCTTCTACTGCTTGGATTGTCCTCTGATTTTCATATACAGCGTGTTTTGCCCGTTTTCTACAAATAGGGTCTTTAATTGTACTTTTATATGCTTCAAATTCTTCTTCATTTAATTCTCCAAGGGATTGTATATTTGCAACTGACTGCAGGTCTAAAAGAGCTGTTTCACATTCTTTTCTTCTTTCATTATATTTAGAATCACCAAGCCCTCTTTTCTTATTGGTATTGGCAATGACAATCTTCATGCCCTTCAGTTTTAAGGGAGCATATTCATAAGTAAGATTCGTGGTATCCAAAAATATTGCATAGCCTTTTTTCCCCATAGCAATTGCAAATTGATCCATTATTCCACAATTAACACCAATAAATTGATTTTCTGCATATTGGCATATTTTAGCCAGTTCTACCATATCAAAATTAAAATGGAATAGCTCCTTAACTATATATCCTGTAAGCACTTCTATGGAGGCAGAAGAGGATAATCCGGATTGATTGGGGATATTACCATAATAAAGGATGTCCATGCCTTGTTGAATCTTATAACCCTTTTGTTCCAAAGCCCAAATTACTGCTTTGGGATAATTAGCCCAATCATCCCCTTTATCGTATTGCAGATTTTCAATAGTTGAGCTAATCACACCAATTTGTTGAAAATTCATGGAGTAAAACCGAAGCAGCTTATCCGGATTCTTTTTTATTACTGCATAGGTTCCAATTGTTAAAGCACATGGAAATACATGTCCACCGTTATAATCTGTATGTTCTCCAATGAGATTTACCCGACCAGGGGCAAAAAATGTCTGAATATCTCCAGAATCTATAACAGTTTCTTGTTCACCAAAAACTTCTTTAAATTTGTTAACTAGTTGTTCTTTCATAATAACCTCTATTCTGGCGCTTTAGCGCCTTTTAATAGCGATAGTAACTTTGTGCGCCAACACAAATTACCGGTTGAAAAAGCAATGTTTTTTCAACCTAACTTCAATTCTGGAGCATTCGCACCTTTAATTTATACTATATAACCCGGGCTGTTGCAAAACTGTCATTCTGAGCCCCAAAGGCGAAGAATCCAAGTGTCATTCTGAACCGCAGGTGAAGAATCCGAATGTCATTCTGAACCGCAGGTGAAGAATCCAGATGTCATTCTGAACCACAGGTGAAGAATCCGAATGTCATTCCGAACCGTAGGTGAAAAATCCGGATGTCATTCTGAACCGCAGGTGAAGAATTTAGGTGTCATTCTGAACCGTAGGTGAAGAATCTGAATGTCATTCTAAACCGCAGGTGAAAAATCCGGATGTCATTCTGAACCGCAGGTGAAGAATTTAGGTGTCATTCTGAACCGTAGGTGAAGAATCTGAATGTCATTCTAAACCGCAGGTGAAAAATCCGGATGTCATTCTGAACCGCAGGTGAAGAATTTAGGTGTCATT
>CALDJN010000439.1 GCA_937901695.1 uncultured Anaerocolumna sp. | reverse complement strand
ATTCCTTGTTCATAATACTTTACTAAATAATCGTATAATTCTTGTTCAAGTTCTGAATTCTTTAACAATGTATTGACTGTTAAATATATTTTCTTATCATGTATATGGGCATAGTCTATTGCCCCACCCATAAGGTCATCGTTTAAGTTGTCGGCATAAGCTCTTGCACCAAATTTATCTCCGCCTATATATATCGCATCACAGGATGCATTAATTGCCGCTTTTAAACTTTCCATAGAACCGGCAGGAGACAGTATTTCAATTTTTCTCATAATACTTAAAGCATCCTTTCTAACCAAAGTGGATATTCACAATTCATTTATAAAAATCCGCCTAGTAAGACATATTGTGGTCTTTCTATGCGGATTTGGTGTTACAAACGGTTTTTATCCATTAATTCCGTTTCTAAACGGATGATTTTCTTTTGCGCTTCGTTAAGCTCTTCCTTTAAGCTTTGAACTTCTGTTTCTTTCGCTTCCAATTTCGTTTGAACGGAGATTAATTCATGTTTTAAATTAAATATTTCTTTGCTGGTGTTTTCGTTCTCAGTTTCTAAGTCTTTAATCTGGTTACGAATCTTAAAGTAGTCATCAGCTAAATTAATTTCTAATAAGATGTTCTTCATGTCAGTATCCAGCATCTTATAAAAATCTTTTTTCTTAAATTCTGCATATTTGCTGTTAATATAGGATGCAATCTTCTGTAAGTACTCTTCGCTTTCGTATCCAAGTAAATTGTATCGTTTATTATTAATAATTACTTCAATATCATTCATCTTATTCATAATGACCCCCGCAGATTCTATATTAGACTCTTAATTACATATTATAAACTAAGTTTTTCTCTTATACAAGCTTTTCTTGCTGCAAACCAAAATGCTTGTAAGCCATATCAGAAACCACTCTGCCCCTTGGAGTTCGAAGAATCAGACCTGTTTGAACCAGATAAGGTTCATACACTTCTTCAACGGTACCGGAATCTTCTCCAATGGTAGTCGCAATTGTATCAATACCTACAGGCCCTCCATTAAACTTATTAATCATGGTAAATAATATCTCCCGGTCCATATTATCAAGTCCTAACTTGTCCACTTCCAATAAATTCAGAGCAAAATCAGCAATTTCTTTTGTAATTACACCATCATATTTAACTTGAGCAAAGTCTCTGACCCTTTTTAGCAAACGATTAGCTAAACGAGGCGTCCCCCTTGATCTTCTCGCAAGTTCAAGGGCACCATCTTCTTCTATTTTTACCTGAAATACATCTGCAGAACGGCAAATGATTTCTTTTAGTTCACTGGTAGTATAAAATTCTAATCTGTTTACCACACCAAATCGGTCTCTTAATGGTGGTGTCAGCATACCTGCTCTTGTGGTTGCCCCAACTAAAGTAAACTTAGGTAAATCCAATCGAATGGATTTTGCAGAAGAACCTTTACCAATGACAATGTCAATTACAAAATCCTCCATAGCCGGATATAACAATTCTTCTACCTGCCTGTTTAGGCGGTGGATTTCATCTACAAAAAGTACATCACCTTCCTGCAGATTATTTAAAATAGCAGCCATTTCGCCTGGTTTTTCGATGGCAGGTCCTGAGGTAACCTTCATGTTTACAGACATTTCATTGGCAATAATACCCGCTAATGTGGTTTTTCCAAGTCCTGGAGGCCCATAAAACAAAACATGATCCAAAGATTCCTTCCTTTGCTTTGCTGCTTCAATATACACTTTTAGATTCTCTTTTGCTTTAGACTGGCCAATATAATCATCCAGCGTCTGGGGTCTTAG
>CALDJN010000438.1 GCA_937901695.1 uncultured Anaerocolumna sp. | reverse complement strand
CGATCTGCCCCAAAGAGGCATCATGTTTGGAAGTGTGAAACTTGTTTGTGCCTTGAGCAAAGTGAAAGGAATGGAGAAAATTATGATAGCTTTAGGATGTGACCATGGTGGTTTTGAATTAAAACAAGAAGTAATAAAACATTTACAAGAAAGAAATATAGAATTTAAAGATTTTGGAACCTATACAAAAGATTCTTGTGATTACCCTGTATTTGCAAAGAAAGTAGCAGAAGCAGTTGTAAGTAAAGAATGTGAATTTGGTATTCTTATATGTGGTACCGGAATTGGCATCTCCATTGCAGCAAATAAAGTAAAAGGAATCCGTGCTGCACTTTGTCATGATTGTTTTAGTGCCAAGGCTACCAGGGAGCATAATGATGCAAATATTCTGGCAATGGGTGCAAGAGTAATTGGACCAGGGCTGGCATTGATGATTGTGGATACCTTCCTTGATACACCATTTTCAAATGATGCCAGACATATTAGGAGAATTGGATTAATAGAAGACTAAACAGAACTAATTTTATGAAAAAAATCCAACTGATGAGGCTTGTTATGCAACAGCCTCATCAGTTTTTATATTACCTTCCTGTATAGGTTTCTCAGATAATGGAAATAATAAAACTAAGAAATCTAACAATCTTATATGCTGTAATTTATGCAGTATGATGTGGAGGTAATTATAATGAAAAAACTAAATGATACATTCAAAGAATTCATTGTTGGGAAAAAAGCAAAACTAACCATATATATTTTAGGCGTGCTTTGGATATCTGTAATTATGCAGCTGGCTGTTAATACATTCCTAAGACCTAATCATAATATTTTGGATGCTTTTATTAACACCAATCCGGAGGTATCCTCCTTTGAACTGGAGGTAGCCGCTGACTATGGAAAGGGCTATTTAAGCGAGGCTGATAGAAGAGAGCTGATTCTATATATAGCCAGTGAGATTGGGCTTCAGGTAAATGATGATGTTGTGACCAATCGAAAAGGTAACGACTGTGAAGTTTATATTGAAAAGAAGAATAAAAATGCGGAAACCTTAATTAAATTGGTAAGTGTTGAACTGGAGAATTCAAACGGTATAGCAGAAATTAATCATTATATACTAGCTCGTCTTACTATTTATGAAAATATGGATAGTTTATTAGGTTATCGAGATTTAATAAAGGATATTTTTAAAAATCTAAATGCAAAAAATATTCAGACCAATATGCAGGTAAATGGTAATTATAAAGGGAAATTAACATTGGATGAGATGAATGAAATTGCCAATGGTATGGTTACTAATCTGCAAGGAAAGATAGCTTATGCAAACAGGCAGGATGATTTATATACCATATATGCTTATAGTGGTTTGTTAGATGAATATGTGAATTCAATAGGAAATAAGATAAATATTCATATTGCTATTCATTATGATGAGGAAACAGATAGCACCAAAATATTGTTAGGAACACCGGTAATAAGTGGAGGATATTAGCTAGTCTCACCCTGGGAAAGCCTTGTCATTGCTATAAAAGTATGTCATTGTTATGAAAGAGTGTTATTGCTATGAAAGAGTGTCATTCTGAGCGTAGCGAAGAATCCCTTTCGTTCATGGTGATGCTTTTTAGCATTATAATTCTGAGAACTTTAGCCCGAAGAATCTCGCTTTAAAATGAGATTCTTCGAGCTTATAATTCAGCTTCGCTGAATTCGCTCTCAGAATGACAGCTTTACTGAATTTGCTCTCAGAAAGACAGCTTTTGCAACAGCCCCTTTTATCACATTACAATATATAAATAATTAGAACCAACGTCTTCTGCTTCTAAAACGTCTGCGGCGGTGAAGCATTTCATTGATTAATAATATTTCTATTAAATCTCTTGAATTAAACCTTCTTCTGGAAGATTCTCTACGTTCTCTTTCGTCACGCCTTTCATCTCGGAAAAATTGAGTATATTGAATTGTCTCAGCAGTACTATATTCTGTATTTTCACTGCTATTTAAACTTTCAGGCGAAACAAAGGTATCATCATCAATCAGATGTTTTACCTTGTCATATACTTTATCTACGATTCTACTAAGATAAACTCTGTCTGGATATTCATCATACATACAGCTTCCATCGTATTCTAATTTATCACATTCTTCTTCGATTTCACCAAGTATCTGCTTAGCAGCCATAGGATACATTTGTCTCATGTAATCCCAGTCTTTATCCGCATCTTCCATATTGTCATAACCGTAGAGGGGCATAAGTGGAATGCCCATTGGAATATTAGAATTCATATTCATACTAGGCATCATCATATCGTCATACCCGTCATCATACCCATCATCGTAATCATTGTACCCGTTCATGTAACTATCCATGTAGTAATGATCCATTGGATTATTATAATATTCCTGGGTTTGAGCAGGTGGAGTGGTTCTTGGCATGAAAGGAGTTTGTGGGGTTGGCTGAAATGGCATAGTTCTTCCCGGACTAGAAGGAGCTGTGCTAGGTTGCCCTGGGGTTACAGGCATAGTGGTGCCAGGCATAGTCATCCCTGGCATGGTAGTACCAGGCATAGTCATTCCGGGCATAGTGGTACCCGGCATAGTCATCCCCGGCATAGTTCCAGGCTGAGTAGGAGTGGCACCTGGCATAGTTCTAGGCTGTGCAGGCTGAGTAGGAGCGGTAGGAGCAGTACCC